>DAIMHT010000174.1:0-4259 GCA_036723155.1 Actinomycetota bacterium | reverse complement strand
CGCTGCTTGAACTGGGCCTTGACGTAGTCGCGGTTCATGAGGGCGATGAAGTCGATCGAGATCTCCTTCGGGCACGCCGCCTCGCACTCGCCGTGCATCGTGCACGATCCGAACCAGCGCTCCATCTCGTTGACCATGTTGGTGACCCGCTCCCACCGCTCGGGCTGGCCCTGGGGGAGGAGGTTGAGATGCTGGACCTTGGCCGCGGTGAAGAGCTGCGCCGCTCCGTTCGGGCACGCGGCGACGCAGGCGCCGCACCCGATGCAGGCGGCGGCGTCCATCGCGGTGTCGCTCACCGGTTTGGGGACGAGGATGAGGTTGGCGTCGGGGGCGCTTCCGGTCGGGATCGTGATGTAGCCGCCGGCTTCGATGATGCGGTCGAAGGCGGACCGGTCGACGCACAGGTCCCGGATGATCGGAAACGCCGCCGCGCGCCACGGTTCCACCGTGATGTGGGTGCCGTCGGCGAACTTGCGCATGTGGAGCTGGCAGGTGGCGGTGCCGAGCTCGGGGCCGTGGGCTCGCCCGTTGATCATCATGGCGCAGGATCCGCAGATCCCCTCGCGGCAGTCGTGGTCGAAGGCGATGGGGTCCTTGCCCTCCGCGATGAGCTCCTCGTTGAGCACGTCGAACATCTCGAGGAACGACATGTCGGGGCTGACGTCGTCGAGCTGGTAGGTCTCGAAGCCGCCCGCCGCGGTGGGGCCGGTCTGGCGCCAGACCGTGAGGGTGATCTTCACCGTGAACTGCTCCGCTACTTGTAGGACCGCTGGGCGAGATGGACGTTTTCGAACTCGAGTGGTTCCTTGTGGAGGACCGGGTGGGCGAGGTCGCCGGTGTACTCCCAGGCGCCGACGTACGCGAAGTGCTCGTCGTCGCGCAGGGCCTCGCCGTCCTCGGTCTGGTGCTCGACACGGAAGTGGCCGCCGCAGCTCTCCTCGCGGTGGAGCGCGTCCCGGCACATGAGCTCACCGAACTCCAGGAAGTCCTCGACGCGGCCCGCCTTCTCCAGTGACTGGTTGAGCGATTCGCCGTCGCCGAGGACGCGGACGTCCTTGTGGAACTCGTCGCGCAGCGCCGGGATCTCCGACAGGGCCTTCTCGAGGGTCTCGCGGCTCCGTTCCATGCCGCAGTTTTCCCAGAGGATCTTGCCGAGCTCGCGGTGGAAGTAGTCGACGGAACGGGTCCCGTTCACGCCGAGCAAGGTGTTGACCCGCTCCTTGACCTGCGCCTCGGCGTCGACGAACGCCTCGTGATCGGTCGGGACCGGGTCGGTGCCGAGCAGCGGGGCGAGATAGTCGCTGATCGTCGCCGGGAGCACGAAGTATCCGTCGGCGAGTCCCTGCATGAGGGCGCTGGCCCCGAGGCGGTTCGCGCCGTGGTCCGAGAAGTTGGCCTCACCCAGCACGTAGAGGCCGGGGATGGTGGACATCAGGTTGTAGTCCACCCACAGGCCACCCATCGTGTAATGGACCGCGGGGTAGATCCGCATCGGGACGGTGTAGGGATCCTCGCCGGTGATGCGGTCGTACATCTGGAACAGGTTGCCGTAGCGCTCTTCGATGACGTCACGGCCCAGGCGGTGGATGGGGTCCGCGAAGTCCAGGTAGACGCCGTTCTTCCGGGGGCCGACGCCCCGGCCGGCGTCGACCTCGCGTTTGGCGGCGCGGGAGGCCACGTCGCGAGGAACGAGGTTGCCGAAGGCGGGGTACCGGCGCTCGAGGAAGTAGTCGCGTTCGTCTTCGGGGATCTGGTCCGGCGGTCGTTCGTCGCCGAACTGCTTCGGCACCCAGATCCGACCGTCGTTGCGCAGCGATTCGCTCATCAGGGTGAGCTTGGACTGGAAGTCGTCGCTGGCCGGGATGCAGGTGGGGTGGATCTGCGTGTAGCACGGGTTCGCCATCAAGGCCCCACGCCGGTGGGCCCGCCAGATCGCGGTGACGTTCGAGTGCTTGGCGTTGGTCGAGAGGAAGAACGCGTTGCCGTACCCGCCGGTGGCGAGCACGACCGCGTGCCCCGCGTGGGAGACGACGTCACCGGTGATGAGATCGCGGGAGACGACCCCGACGGCGCGGCCTTCGTGGACGACGACGTCGAGCAGCTCGCTGCGGTTGTAGAGGGTCACCGATCCCAGGTGCACCTGCCGGGCGAGGGCCTGATAGGCGCCGAGGAGCAGCTGTTGGCCGGTCTGGCCCCGGGCGTAGAAGGTGCGCGAGACCTGGGCGCCTCCGAAGGAACGGTTGTCGAGCAGTCCTCCGTACTCGCGGGCGAAGGGCACGCCCTGCGCGACGCACTGGTCGATGATGTTCACGCTGAGCTGCGCCAGCCGGTACACGTTCGATTCCCGGGAGCGGTAGTCGCCGCCCTTGATGGTGTCGTAGAACAGGCGATGGACGCTGTCGCCGTCGTTGCGGTAGTTCTTGGCCGCGTTGATGCCGCCCTGGGCCGCGATGCTGTGCGCTCGGCGAGGCGAGTCGTGGAAGGTGAGCAGGGTCACCTGGTATCCGAGCTCGCCGAGCGTCGCCGCCGCCGACGCCCCCGCGAGTCCGCTTCCGACGACGACGATGCGGAACTTGCGGCGGTTCGACGGGTTGACGAGCTTCACCGCGAACTTGTGCTCGTCCCACTGGTCGGCCAGGGGTCCCGTCGGGGTCCCGGCGTCCAGCGTGATGTCGCTCATCGGGTCACCAGCCCGGTCGTGATGAGGAGCGGCATGCTGACGTTGCCGACCGTGATCAGACCGGCGAAGCCGTAGGCGAACCAGCGGCGCCACTGGTTGTATCGAGGGTTGTTGAGCCCGAGGCTCTGGAACATCGACCAGGCCCCGTGGAAGATGTGGAGGCCCAAGGCGACGTTGGCGACGATGTAGACGATCGCGATGGGCACTCGGTCGAAGCTGTAGAAGAGGTTGTCGTACGGGTCACCGCGCACGAAGTGCGGGTTCGCCTGTCCCCACGTCAAGTCGAAGAGGTGGAAGATGACGAAGAGCCCGATGATGACGCCGGTCCAGCGCATGGTTCGCGACGCGTAGTTGGCCGCGACGTAGTCCCGCTTCGACTGGTACCGGACGGGCCGCGCCCGCTGGTTCATCCGGGTGAGCTGCGCCGCGGCGACGATGTGGACCACGAACGCGGCGATCAGCCCGACCCGCAGGCCCCAGAGGACCACGGTCCGAGGAAACGCGGGCTCGCCGAGGGTGCGGAGCCACTCGCCGTAGGCGTTGATCTCGCCCTTGCCGAGGAACACCTTCAGGTTCCCGATCATGTGGGCGAGGACGTAGCCGAGGAGCGCAATGCCGCTGACGGCCATCGCCCACTTCTTGCCGATCCCGGAGCGCCAGAACTGGACTGGGAACGGCACGTTCGGGCGCCGTGGCGGTGCGATCGGGGCTCCGGTGTACCGGCTGAGCCGGTCAGCGGCGTCGGCGCCCGGCCGCTGATCCTCGGTCGAGACGGACTCGTCGACCCTGCTCATAGCCCCCTCCGGTATACGGGCCGACGCTAGCGCCGGGGGTCGCCAAAAGGACTAACCGGGATCGGTCGCCGAGCACGGGACGCGGGCCCGAGGCGACCATCGGCTCGGGTCCCTCGACCCCCGACGCGGCTGGAGGTCGATGGTCCGGCCCGTCGCGCGCCGTCCGGTGCGCGAGCACGCGGGGGACGCGTGCCCACGGCCGCCGCGATCGGGTGCAACGTGACCGCGGTGGACGCCGCCGAGCGCCGGACCGCGTTCGCGAGGCCGCTGATACGCTGCCGCGCGTCCCCCCGATCGCTCTGGTCCTCGTGCGGAGGCCTGCATGACCCGTCCCGGCACTCTTGGTGAGCTGCGAGCCAGTGGCTGGACGTCGCGTCCGGTGAAGCAAGAGGTGCGGGAGAACGCGGTTCGCCGCATCACCGCGGGCGAGCCGGTGGTCGAAGGGGTCGTCGGCTACGACGACACCGTGTTGCCGCAGCTCGAGAACGCGCTCCTCGCCGCGCACGACGTGATCTTCCTCGGCGAGCGGGGTCAGGCCAAGACGCGCATGATTCGCTCGCTCGTCGGCCTGCTCGACGAGTGGCTCCCGATCGTCGCCGGGAGCGAGATCAACGATGACCCGTACGAGCCGGTCTCGCACCACGCGCGGATGCTCGTCGCCGAGCGCGGCGACGAGACCCCGATCGAATGGGTGCACCGGGAACGCCGGTCTGGCGAGAAGCTCGCGACACCCGACACGTCGATCGCCGACCTCATCGGCGAGGTCGACCCGATCAAGGTGGCCG
>DAIMHT010000173.1:0-4263 GCA_036723155.1 Actinomycetota bacterium | reverse complement strand
CGGCCGAGCAGCGCCGCGACGTCCGCGACGCGCCCCTCGCTCAGCAGGGTGCGCACCGCGGTCGACGAGTACGGGAGCCCCGGGTCACCGACGACGGGGACCAGGCCCAGGCCGACGACCTCGAAGCCGAGCTCGGCGCCCATCTGCTCGAGCAGCCGGACCGTCCCGTGGCGGCGGTACCCGAAGTGGAAGTCGGCGCCGACGACGACGACGCGGGCGTGCAGCCCCGTGACGAGGACCTCGTGGACGAAGTCCTCGGCCGGCTCATGGCTGCGTTCCTCGTCGAACGCGATGACGACGGTGGTGTCGAGGTACCCGCTGGCGTCGAGCAGCTCGAGCTTCTGGTCCAGGGTCGTGAGCAGGCACGGGGCGCTGTCGGGGCGGACCACCTCGGCGGGGTGGCGGTCGAAGGTCACGCACACGGCGTCGTGACCGCGAGCCGCGGCGAGCTCGTGGACGAGGCGGAGGACGGCCTGATGGCCGAGGTGGACGCCGTCGTAGGCGCCGATGGTGACAACCGAGCCGTCGGCCGGGGCCTCGAGGGTCGTGAGGTCGTGGACGACGCGCACGATCAGGTCCCCGTCGGCGAGGAGGCCACCACGACCGCGGGCTTGATCCCCGCGTTGCGGCGCTCGTACACGGCGAGGAGCTCGCCTCGCCCGTCCGCGACCGCGAACGGTCCGGTGCCCAGCGGCGCGGGCAGCGTCGAGCACGGGAACGTCATCCCGTGGCGGACGGCGCGGGCCTGCTCGTCGTCGACCTCGAGGCGTTCGAGGTCACGCATCGCGGTCGCGGGGGTGAGGAGCACCTCGTCCGGGGCAGCGGCGATCGTCTCGAGGGTGTGCGCCTCGCTGACGTCGAACGAGCCGACGCGGAGGCGGCGCAGCGAGCCGAGGTGGGCGCAGCCGCCGAGGGCTGCACCGAGATCCGCGGCGAGGGATCGGACATAGGTGCCGGTGCTGCACTCGACGAGGATCGTGGCCACCGGGTACGGGCCGGGCTCGAAGTGCTCGATGTCGAGCCGGTCGATGCGCACCGGCCGGGGGACGCGCTCGACCTCCACCCCGTGGCGGGCCAGGTCGTGGAGGCGACGGCCACCGACCTTGAGCGCGCTGACCATCGGCGGGACCTGCTGGAGGTCGCCGATGAAGCGGCCCGCGACGTCATCGAGCTGGGCCCGAGTGACGGGCATCGGGGTGCGGTCGAGGACCGCGCCGGCCCCGTCGAGGGTGCTGGTGGCGACCCCGAGGACCACCTCCCCGCGGTAGGTCTTGCCGGTCTCGGCGAGGAAGCGCAGCAGCCGGGTGACTCGTCCGAGCCCGACGAGGAGCACGCCGGTGGCGCCGGGGTCGAGGGTGCCGGCGTGGCCGACGCGTCGCTGCCCGTAGACGTGGCGGAGGCGCGCCACGACATCGTGGGACGTGCACCCGGCCGGCTTGTCGACGACGACGAGTCCGTCGCGCATCAGCGGCCGGGCTAGAGGGCGGCGCGGATGCGCGCCACCGTCGTGGGGACGTCGAGCTCCGAGGTGAAGCCGGCGGCGAAGCGGTGGCCGCCGCCACCGTGGGCTTCGGCGATGCGCCGGACGTCGACCGCCCCGAGGGAGCGGAGGCTCACCCGCACCGTGCCGTCGGCTTCCTCCTTGAGGACGCAGGTGACCTCGGCCTCTTGGGTCCGGCGCAAGATGTCGATCAGCCCTTCGACCTCATCCATCGTGACGTCGTGCTCGCCCAGCATGGCCTGCGTCACCGCGGTCCAGACGAACTGCTGCTCGCGGACCAGCTCCGCGGTGCTGAGCGCCTGGGCCAGCAGTTGGAGGTACTGGAACCGGTGCTCCTCGAACAAGCACCGGGACAGGCGAGCGACGGGGACGTCGAACTCGGTGAGGCGTCGAGCGAGGTCGAACACCTCGGGGGTGGTGGTGTCGTACTGGAACCGGCCCGTGTCGCACACGATCGCGGTGTACAGGCACACCGCGGCGTCGCGGTTGAGGGGCAGCCCGAGCTCGTCGATGAGGCGCTGGACCACCCAGCCACTGGCCGCCGCGTCCGGTTCGATGACGTTGATGGTCCCGTACCGGTCGTTGGAGATGTGGTGGTCGATGACGATCAGGTCGCGGGCCGCGGCGGCGGGTCCCTCGAGGTCACCGAGGCGAGCCAACGATCCGCAGTCGAACGTGACCATGACGTCGGGTTCGCGGGGGACGTCGTCGGGCTTCGTGAGGAGCTCGAGCCCGGGGAGCTCCCGGTAGTGCGGTGCGACGACGAACGGAGACGGGAACGACGCGATGACGTCGGCGCCGGTGGTGCGGAGGACGTGAAAAAGCCCGAGCATCGATCCGAGCGCGTCACCGTCGGGGGTGACGTGACACGCCAGCGCGATCCGCTCGGCGCCGCGGATCGTGTCCGCGGCGCGGCGGAGATCGGTGTCACTCATCGCTGGTCATCCCCTCCCCGGTCCCGGTCGTGGCGCCACCGTCACGATGCAGACCGCGGAGGATCTCCTCCACGCGCTGGCCGTGCTCGATCGCCGGGTCCTCCCGGAACTGCAGGCGGGGAAGGTACTTCAGACGGACCTGCTCGCCCAGCACCCCGCGGAGGTGGGGTGCGGCGGCGCTCAGCGCGGCGGGGACGTCGTCGTCGTGGCGGCCCAGCGCGGCGTAGAAGACGGTGGCGTGGCGCAGGTCGGGGCTGACGTTGACGCCGGTGACGGTGACCATGGTGAGGCGAGGGTCGGAGCAGCGCTCGAGCTCGTCGGCGATGACTTCGCGGACGAGCTCGTTGACCCGCAACGTGCGGGCGTAGCGACGGCCGGAGCGTTCGGCTGTCACCACTCCCCCTCCGGGATCAGCTCGGCCCGTTCCACGTCCAAGAGCTCGACGCCGGGGGCCCGGTCGACGAACCGCTCGATGGTGGTGAGGACCTCGCGGAGACGGCCGTCGCTCTCGGCGACGGCGGCGACGCCGAGCGCGGCGCGCTGCCACCGGTCGTGGTGGTCGACCTCGGCGACCGAGACCCGGAACCGGTGACGGAGGCCGTCGACGATCGGCCGGACCGCGGCGCGCTTGGCCTTCAGGGACCGACTCTCCGGGATGTGGAGCTCGAAGCGGAGCGCGGCGGCGTGCACATCACCATTGTGCCGGTCGGCACGCCGCCTGGTGCCCGTCGGGACGGTCGGAATGGTGCTGGTGGTGGATCGCGGTCGGGCAGCCGGTACCGTCGAACGCTGATGCGACGACTGGTGGCCGCGGCCCTCGCTGGCGCCGGGCTCCTCCTCGTTCCCGGACTCACGGTCGCGGGAGCGAGTCAGGCCCCGGCCAAGACGATCGCGGCGGAGATCTGCGAGCCGATGGTCCGCAACGCGGTCGAAGCCAGCCTCGGCGCGCCGCTCCCGGCAGCCCAGCAGGGCGCGTGGGCGGGCCGGACCTACACCTGCACCTACCCGTTGACCGGCGGGCAGCTGGTGCTGTCGGTCGATGACCTGCGCACCAAGCAGAAGGCCCAGGCCGCGTACCGGACCTTGAATCGGGCCATCCAGCACCCGACTCGCCTCAACGGTCTCGGGAACGGCGCGTTCCAGGCGCCGGATGGGACGATCGTGGCGTTCAAGGATCAGTTCCTCCTCCACGTGAACCCCGGTGCCGCGCCGCCCACCGTCGGGAAGTCCGACCTCGCGTTCGCGGCGCTCGTCGCCGTGATGGGCTGCTGGACCGGCGGGACGTAGCGCCCCGGGCCGGCGGTCAGGGATCCGGGACGAACCGCCGGTCAGGGTCGATCGGGCTCATCAGCCCGACGTCACGGCCGTCGGGATCTTGGACGATCGCGTAGCGGGCACCCCAGAACGCGTCGTAGGGCGGCTGCCGGCCTCGGCAACCCTCCCCGGTGAGCTCCGCGTACCGCTGGTCGACCGCGTCGCGCGACGGCAGCGTCACACCGAGGACCGTGCCGCCTCCCGGGCCGGGCTGGTCTCGCCAACCGGCGTGCCAGATGCGCGCCATCGCATCGTTGTCGAACTCGAGTCGGAACCCGTCGGGCATGGCGACCTCCCCGTGCTGCGCGCCGCTGCCCGGCGGCCATTCACCCGGTTCGTCGATCGAGAACCCGAGGCGCCGGTAGAACCCCAACGTCGCCCCCATGTCCTGCACGATCAAGTTGAGCTGGTCGAGACGGGCTTCGGGTTCAGGCATCGAACTTCACCTCGCGTGATTCGGAGGGTGACGCAACCCTCGGATCCGGTGACCGGCGCGTCTCGTAGTTTGGCCCG
>DAIMHT010000172.1:0-4279 GCA_036723155.1 Actinomycetota bacterium | reverse complement strand
GCCGCGAGGTCGAACGACCCGCACCGCAACCCGAGGCCCTCACCGACGAACGCGCCGGTGTGCGGGATGGGCTGCTCCGGCGTGGCGGTCGCCACGATCAGCAGCTCGATGTCGAGCGGGGTGATCCCCGCCTGCTTGATCGCGGCTGCGCCCGCCGCGATCGCGAGCGTCGCGGTCGAATCGTCAGCCCCGGCGACCCGCCGTTCCCGGATCCCGGTGCGCTCCACGATCCACTGATCCGAGGTGTCGACCCGCTGCTCCAGGTCGGCGTTCGTCACCCGTCCGTCGGGGACCGCGGCACCCCAACCGGCGACAGCGGCCCGCATCGTCAGTGCACTCGCATCCAGGCGACGGGCTGTCCGTGACGGAGCCGCTCACCCGGATGCACGAGCACACCCACCAACCGGCCCGCGAACGGGCTCGCCACCGGCGTCGACGTTCCCGGCCCCTCGACGACACCGATCGTCTGACCGGCCTCGACATCCGCGTCTTCCGCCAGATCGACCGGCCGGAACACCCCGACGGCGGGCGCGACGATCATCCGCTCGGGCACCAACAGCCCTTCACCATGATCGAGCAACGTCTCCATCAGCGGACCTCCTCCAGGACCAGCGCCGCCGCGTCGTCCGGTGTGGCGATTCCACGAACCGGGACGTCGGGCACCGTGCGCTTGGCGAGGCCGGCCAGCATCGTGCCGTGCCCGACCTCGAGAAACGTGGTGGCGCTGCCATTGACCATGGCCAGCACCGACTCGCGCCACCGTACAGGGACCGAGACGTGCTTCGCCGATCGGTCCCGCCACGCCGCCCCGTCGGCGTGGGGGAGCGCGTCGAGGTTCGACACCACCGGCGGGCCCCCGGCGCGGAACTCGACCCCGGCCAGCTCGCCGACCAGCGCGTCGGACGCGGGGCGCATGAGGGGCGTGTGAAACGCGCCCCCGACGTTCAGCGGCGTGACCCGCTTCACCCCCAGTTCCTTCGCCCGGGACGACGCCGCGTCGACCCCGTCCGGAGTCCCCGCGACGACCACCTGCCCCGGCGCGTTGTCGTTCGCCAGCCAGCACCCGTCGGGTGCGGCGTCGCACGCCGCCACGGCCTGCTCCACCGTGGCGCCGAGCAACGCGACCATCCGACCCGGGTGCGCGTCCGCCGCGGCCTGGGTCAGCTCGGCCCTCCGGGCCGCGAACCGCACACCATCCTCGAGCGACAACGCGCCGCTCGCGATCAGCGCCGTGACCTGACCGAGGGAATGCCCGGCGAACGCCACCGGGTCCCGCACCTGGTCACGGATCGCCTCCCACGCCACCAACGACGTCAGGAGCACCGCCAGCTGCGCCTCCCGGGTCCGAGCCAGCCGCTCCGCGGGCGCGTCCAGCACCAGCTCCGCCAACGGCTCCCCGAACGCGGCCTCGGCCCGATCGATCACCGACCACGCCGGGTGGTCGCGCCACGGCGCGCCCATACCCGGCGATTGGGTTCCCTGACCGGGAAATAGGACGGCGAATCCCACACAGGCCTCTCTGATCAGAACTCCACCCGGGCAACTTCACTCAGTGGGACCGCCCCCAGCCCTCCGGGGTTACATACCCCAACCGGCCCGCTCCGACACCGTCCGGCCGGTGGTGGACGGAGCCGAATAACGTCGCCGCATGCCGGTCCCGAACTCCGACCAGCTCGTCGGGCTCCTCCCGCACCGCCCCCCGTTCCGCTTCGTGGACGCCGTCGACGCCTTCGACCCCGGAGTGTCGATCGAGGCCCGCTACCGGGTCACCGGCGAGGAGGCCTTCCTCGCCGGCCACTTCCCCGACAACCCCGTCTTCCCCGGCGTCATCCAGCTCGAGGCCCTCGCCCAAGCCGGCGCCATCGCCGTCCTCGCCGACGACCGGTACGCCGGGCGCCTCCCCCTCTTCGGCGGGGTCGAGAAGGTCCGGTGGCGACGCCTCGTCCGCCCCGGGGACGAGCTGACTCTCGCCGTCACCCTCGACCGGCTCAGCGCCCGCGGCGGCTGGGGCCAAGGCACCGCCACCGTCGGCACGGCGACCGCCTGTCAGGCCCGCCTCTTCTTCGCGTTTGCCGACGCATGACGCGACGCACGATCGGCGCCGCCGTCGCGCTGCTCCTCGCCCTCACCGCCCTCTCGGGCACCACGCCCGCCCACGCCGCGACCAAGCCCCTCTCGATCGTGCAGCTCGGGGACTCCATCGCCTCCGGCGAAGGGACCCTCTACGGCTACGCCTACGACCCGACGACCCGCCGCTGGACCGGCGGCAACCTCGACGCCACCTGGCTCGGCCCCTACCCGGGCTGTCACGTCTCCCCCGACGCCTACGGCAACGTCGTCGCCCGCACCCTCCACGCCCGCTTCACCACCTTCGCCTGCACCGGCGCCAGCTACACCAACGGGATCATTGGCCCCGAGGTCAGCGCGGGGCTCCTCACCACCACCACCCTCCGCCCGGCCGAGTTCGGCGACTGGGCCAACCAACGCGACCTCAACCCCGCCTACGACACCGCCCGCCCCGACCTCGTCCTCATCACCCTCGGCGCCGACGACCTCGAGTTCACCCACGTCGTCCAAGACTGCGTCACCAACGCCATCGCGCACTCCCTCGGCGCCGAAGCCCTCCGCTGCACCACCACGAACCCTGGTCCCACCATCACCACCGACTTCACCGCCAACCTGGCCGGCCTCGGCCCCCACTACCAAGCCCTCATCAACGCCGTCCAGGCCCGCGGCCGCGCCGCCCGCCGAGTCCCCAAGATCGTCTTCACCACCTACCACGACCCCCTCCCCATCGGGTCCATCACCTGCCCCGACGTCGCGCTCCTCGACCCGACCCAGGTCGCCTACCTCCGCACCCTCGTCCCCACCCTCGACACCACCATCCGGAGCACGATCAACCGCCTCCACGCCCCCGGCGTCGCCGTGGCCGACACCTCCAAAGCCATGGTCGCGGCGAACGGGACCAATCACCGCTGGTGCAGCCCCCAGCCGTGGGCGTACGGCCTGTCGATCTTCACCGTCACCGACCCGCGCAGCCTGACCAGCCAGGCCCCGTTCCACCCCACCCCCGACGGGCAGCGCCGCTACGCCGCCCTCGTCACCCCGGTCGCGCGCACCGTCCTCGGCTCGAGCTGAACGCCTCGCTCAGGAACGCTCGTCCGGCCGCAGGTCCGAGACCGGCGTCGGCGGCGGCCGCCGCTGGTCCAGCTCCTGGGCCAGCTCGTCCGGATCCTCCCCGAGCAACAGTCGCGCCTCGACGTCCTTGTCGAGACCCCGGGACTCCGCCCGGATCCGCCGCCACGGGGCGGCCACGATCAGCACCAGCACCACCACCGACAGTCCACCGGCGACGGCGAACCACGTGACAGCGGTGATGGCCATGACTCCCACTCGGGCGGAAGTGTATCGACGAGACCTCAGGATCCACGGGGTTTGCCGCCCAGGACGCCGAAACCGATGACCATCGATCCGACGATCCGGCCGTTACCGTCAGACTGGTGCGTGCCTCCCGCGCCCCAGGCCGAAACTTCGTCCACCGCTACGCGGTCGCGCTCGGCGTCGTCATCGCGCTCGTCGTCGGCTCGTTCGTCGCCATCAACGTCCTGATCAGCCAGAAGCTGAGCACCGTCACCCGGGTCCACCTCCAGCTCGCCTCGGCGCCCTCAGGCGGAGCGAACTACCTGCTGATCGGCTCCGACACCCGCGCCTTCGTCAGCAACCCCGCCGACCAAAACGCCTTCGGCAGCCAGGCCGGCAACCAGGGCCAGCGCTCCGACACGATGATGATCCTCCACGCCGAACCCGGCGCCGGCCGGAGCCTGCTCGTCTCCGTCCCCCGCGACCTCTGGGTCAACATCCCCGGCCAGGGCATGCAGAAGATCAACGCCGCCTTCAACAGCGGGCCGCAAAAGGTCGTCGACACCATCTCGGCCGACTTCGGTGTCCCCATCCAGCACTACGTCGAGGTCAACTTCGACACCTTCCGCAAGGTCGTCGACGCCGTCGGCACCGTCCCCGTCTACTTCCCCGCCCCCGCACGCGACGCGCTCTCCGGACTCAACGCCGCCTACCCCGGCTGCTACCACTTCGACGGCGCCGCCGCGCTCTCCTTCGTGCGCTCCCGCCACATGGAGGTCTACGACACCGCCACCCGCAGCTGGAAGTCCGTCGACGCCGTCCCCGACATCGGCCGCATCGGCCGTCAACAGGCCTTCCTCCGCCAGATCGCCTCCGTCGCGCTCAACCACGCGCTCTCCAACCCCTTCAGCGCCAACTC
>DAIMHT010000171.1:2416-4293 GCA_036723155.1 Actinomycetota bacterium | reverse complement strand
GCGGCGGCCGCGAAGGCGCCGACCCCGAGGGCCGCGCCCACGAGCAGCGTGGCCCACGTGGGCTGGGGGCCACTGAGCGCCCACGCGACATCGACGATGGCAGCGCCCGCGATAGCGCCGATGACCGTCATCGCGACGTAGGCCGAGGTGCGACGGCGGCCCCGCCGTAGCGGCAGGCTGGACGACCACGCGTAGGTGACGAGGAACGCGAGCACGAGGAACCCGATGAGGCCGTTGGCGGCGAGGACCGCCGATCGCTCGGACCGGAATCGAAACTCGTCGGCGCGCAGCTGGTGCTTGTTCGCGTCGAGGAATCGCAGCTGACCGGTCACGCGACCGCTCACGAGCACGCGCACCCGCGACGCGTCGACGGTGGCGCGCATGCCACCGCCGGGTGCGGACACGAGGGGAGCCGACCGCGACGGCGGCAGGTCGAGCCCGAGGGCCGAGAACCCGAGGCGCACGTAGCGTGCGCCGCGCGCGGCGGCGGGCAGCCGCCGGATGCGGACGGGCACGTCGTGCGCGAGGTTGGCCGCGACCGTGCGTCCCGAGGCGATGTCGACGCCCGCCACCTGCACGGTGCCGCGGCGCAGGGTGCTCGGCGCGGGCTTGGCCGTCCCGATGCCGAAGGCGCTGAGCACCCCGAGGAGGGCCAGGAGCGCGGCTGCGATCCCGAGCGAGACGCGTGGGGCCTTGGGCGGTTTGATCAGGTCGTCGACGCGGACGAGGTCCTCGGGGCTCAGTTCCGCGATGCGCACCCCGCCTCGGTGCACGGCGGTCGCGCGCATCCGCAGTGGCGGCTCCTGCGGGATCGGTGCGCCCTTGCCCGCGATCATCGTCTCGCGGCCGGTCACGCCGGTCGCGCTCCCCGCGACGGATGCGACCTCGTCGTCGGTCGTGGGCGCCGCCGGTCCCGCGGCGATGGCGATCGGACCGGTGGCCGCCAGGGTCAGGTCGGCGCTTCCGAGCCATCCCGAGCCGAACGACGAGGTCGCCGCTTCGGCGAGCGCGACCCCGAACGCCTCGGCGCTCGGATAGCGGTCGCCGGGTTCGCGCGCGATGGCGCGCATGGTCACCTCGGCGAGCGGCCCGGGCACGTTGGGGGCGACGTCGGCGAGCGGCGTCGGCTCTTCGTGCACCCGGCGTTCCAGCACGTCGAACGAGCTGCCCTCGAGCGAGAAGGGCAATGACCCGGAGAGCAGCTCGTAGAGGACGGTCCCGGTCGCGTACACGTCGGCCGGAGGACCGCAGGGGCTCCCCTCGGCCTGCTCGGGCGCCATGTACGCCGGCGTGCCGATGACCGCGCCGTCCACGGTGGTGACCGTCTCGTCCCCGCCGAACACCTGGGCGATGCCAAAGTCGGTGATCTTGAGGGTGCGGTCGGCCGCGAACATGAGGTTCTCGGGCTTGACGTCTCGGTGCAGCACGCCGCGCTGGTGCGCGAACTGGAGTCCGGCGCACGTGGCGAGCACGGCGGTGCACGCCGTCGCCATGGTGAGGCCCTCACCGGTGAATTGATCCCAGAGGGTCCCACCGGGCAATGCCTCCATCACCAGCAAGCAGAGCCCTTCGCGCTCGACATAGTCGTAGACGGGCACGATGTGAGGGTGCGCGAGGGCGGCGAGCGTGCGCGCTTCCTGGCCGAACCGGCGCCGGACCTCCTCGTCGGCCGCGAACGCCCACGGCAGCTGCTTGATCGCGACGTCGCGCTCGAGCTGACGGTGCCGGCCCGCGAGCACGACGCCCATCGCGCCCCGTCCGAGCTCACCCCCGACCTCGTAGCTCGGGAGCGCACTCTGCACCGGTGGCTGTACGACCTGGACCATCGGGCGTTCGGAGCCCCCCCAATCAACCCGTCGGGTGGCGACGGTCGACCC
>DAIMHT010000171.1:0-2316 GCA_036723155.1 Actinomycetota bacterium | reverse complement strand
GTCGAGGTGCGCCAGCCGAAGAGCAAGCCGCTGGTCGTCGCCGTGCGCGACCCCGTCGAGATCGGTCGTGACTGCGACGGACTCCTGCTCTCCGATCCGGAGGTCTCGCGCCGTCACGTGGTCCTCCGGCTCGACGGTGACACCCTCATGGTCGAGGACCTCGGCAGCACCAACGGCACCACCGTGAACGGGGCGGCCCTCGAGGCCGCGGTCCCGCTCAGCGAGGACGACGTCGTGTGTCTGGGGCGCACCGAGCTCCAGCTCCTCCCCACCACCGGCCGGGCCCGCTCGCCGAGCAGGCCGAGGCCGGCCGACGCGGCCAGTGGCCCGCGGGCCACGAGCGTCGCGAGCGGCGGTGTCACCGTCGTGCGGGGACGGGCCGACATGACCGCGGCGCGCCTGACGTCGATCGACGCGGTCGCCGACGCCGTCGACGAGGAGCGCACCAAGGTCGCCAAGTTCGCCGCCGACGGCGGGACCATCACCATCGTCTTCTCCGACATCGAGTCCTCGACCGAGATGGCGATGTTGCTCGGCGACACGAAATGGTTCGAGGTGCTCGGCGAACACAACGACATCATCCGGCGGAACCTCGCGCACTACGGCGGCACCGAAGTCAAGTCGCAAGGCGACGGGTTCATGCTGACCTTCCCGGGGGCGCGCTCCGCGGTGCTGTGCATGATCGACGTCCAGCGCGAGTTCGCCCGCCGCGCCGAGAAGGAGCTCGACGCGCCCATCCGGATCCGCATCGGCGTGCACACCGGTGAGGCCATCGTCGATGCCGGCGGCGACCTGTTCGGCAAGCACATCATCATCGCGGCGCGCATCGCGAACCTCGCCGAGGGGGGCCAGATCCTCGCCTCGTCGATCACCAAGGAGATCACCTCGAGTCGGGGCGACCTCGAGTACGGCGAGGCGCAGGAGGTCACCCTCAAAGGGATCGAGGGCACCTGGCAGGTCCACGAGGTCGTCTGGACCGAGCCCGACGACGCCGAATCGTCCTCGACGTACTCGTAGGCGTCACCCGTGCCCCGTTGTGGGGGAGCGGTCGTCCGAGTGCGACACGAGTCGAGCGTCGGTCATGACTCCCGCGCACGGAGCTAGCGGGCGCACCCTCCGGTTTCGACCACCAGGCCCGGTGCGGCGGTGTCCCGCCGAAACTCCTCCCCGCGCCAGCCAGACGATCGTCTCCCCGCCACGGCGGGTGCCAGTTGCCGTCCACGATGGTCAACCCATACGGCATGACGGCCGTCCAGCCTCGACCCAACAGAACCGCTAGATCACCCAGTCCCCGGCGTCGGCCGGGCCCCGAACCCCCCGACCGGGCCACCCCCGGCTCGGGTCCCAGGATCCCGGACCACGCGTGGTCGAGTCCTCCCTACGCTCCCTCGGCCGTCCGGCGGTTGGCGCCGCCACGCCGCCCTATCGACCACTCTGGGTGCTCGGCTGGCATCGGAGCGCTGGACGCGCTACGTTGTCTCCCAACCACTCAACGTGGTTGACCACCCAAGGTGGTTGTAGGGGCGAATGGGAGCGTTGACCCCCGACCGGATTTAGCCGGTCACCGGTATTGGTCGGGGTGAGCAGTGGTGAGACCGGCCCGTTCCACGAACACGAGCTGAGCGCACGCGCCCAGCCTTAGGAGCGGACCGTGACTCACGGATGGGGCAAGCCACGATTTCCACGTCGCCGGGCTCTTCTCGGCGTCGGCCTGACCGTCTCGGCAATCGTCCTCCTGATGGGCCCGGCGTTCGCGTCAGGTGCCGGCTCGAGCCCGGGCAACACGCAGAGCTCGTCGACGACGGCCACGAACACCACGGGTACTGACCAGGGCACACCGGCGACACCGCCGACGACCACGCCGCCGACGACGACACCGCCGACGACCACGCCGCCGACAACCACCCCCCACAACGTGGTCGGGACGCAGTCCGGGCAATCAACGACCCAGACCTCGAGCGTCACGACCGAACCGTTCACCGGCCAAGGAACCAACAACGGTGCGTGCGCGACCTTCCAGACCGACACGCCACCGATCGCGATTTCGCCGGGCCAGCAGGAATGGCAGTTCAATCTCACCGACCTGGTGAACCCCCAACCCGTGTCCGGGCAGCCTGCCCTGACGTACCAGTTCAGCGACGGGACGTCCGCGAGCGGCGTCACACCCCCGAACACCTTCACCGGCGACACTGCGAAGTGGTTCGTCGTCACCACGGCCGGCGCCACCTTGGACAACTCGCCGGCCACCTTTGCGACCGGTGTCTTCAAGGACACGGGCAACCCACAACTCGTCATCTCACACTGCTGGGGCGGCGG
>DAIMHT010000170.1:0-4321 GCA_036723155.1 Actinomycetota bacterium | reverse complement strand
TTCGCCGGTCGCGTCGAGGACGCGGCCGCCGCGGAGCACGATCGAGTCAGGCAACGGGTGCTCCCGATCCGAGCAGCTGGTACAGGACGGCCATGCGGACCGCGACACCGTTGGCGACCTGCTCGGTGATGACCGACGCCGGCGTCTCGGCGACCTCGGCCGCGATCTCGACGCCGCGGTTCATCGGACCGGGGTGCATGATGAGCGTGTCCGGCTTCAGCCGGCCGGCTCGTTCCACCGTCAGGCCGTACCGCGTCGTGTACTCCCGCAGGCTCGGAAACAACGTCGCGTCTTGGCGTTCGTGTTGGATGCGCAGCAGGTAGATGACGTCGAGGCGGCCGAGGATCTCGTCGAGGTCGCCGGTGGTCGTCGCCGGCCAGCCTGCGAGGGACTCCGGGAGCAGCGTCGGCGGGCCGACCAGGGTCACGTCGGCGCCGAGTGCCGCGAACGCCTTGGCCGTGCTGCGCGCCACGCGGGAGTGGCGGATGTCGCCGACGATCGCGATGCGGGCCCCATCGAGGCCGGTGCCCCGGTGCCGGCGGAGGGTGAGGGCG
Organism: Actinomycetota bacterium; assembly: GCA_036723155.1. GTDB lineage: Bacteria > Actinomycetota > Acidimicrobiia > IMCC26256 > PALSA-555 > PALSA-555. The sequence continues at coordinate 3,767 of DAIMHT010000170.1, read as the reverse complement.
TCGAGGAGCGCCTGGGTGGGGTGCTCGTGGCGGCCGTCACCGGCGTTGATGACCGCGGCGTCGACCCAGCCCGCGACGCGGTGCGGCGCGCCCGCGCACCGGTGGCGGACCACGATGGCGTCGACACCCATGGCCTCGACGGTCTGGACGGTGTCGCGCAGGCTCTCCCCCTTCGCCGCCGATGATGTCCCGACGCTGAAGGCCATCGTGTCGGCCGAGAGCCGCTTGGCGGCGGTCTCGAACGAGAGCCGCGTGCGCGTCGATTCCTCGTAGAAGAGCGACACCACGGTCTTGCCGCGCAACGCCGGGACCTTCGGGATGTCACGGCGGGTGACGTCGAGGAACGACTCGCCGAGGTCGAGGAGCTCGTCGAGCTCGGCCCGCCCGAGGTCGTCGACGGAGAGCAGATGGCGCATCACGGTGCTCCTTCCCCGCGGCCCGTCGGGTCGGCGGGACCCCACAGCTCGATGCTGTCCTCGTCGCCGTCCACCTCGGCCAGGCGGACCTGGACGTCCTCGGCTCGCTTGGTCGGCAGGTTCTTCCCGACGAAGTCGGCTCGGATCGGCAGCTCCCGGTGCCCGCGGTCGACGAGGACCGCGACCTCGACCGTGCGGGGACGCCCCAGCTCGGTGAGGGCGTCGAGCGCGGCGCGGACAGTACGGCCGGTGAAGAGGACATCGTCGACGAGGACGATGGTGCGGCCGGTGATGTCGACCGGCACCTCGGTCGGGCCGAGGGGCTGCACCGGGCGAAGCGCGATGTCGTCGCGGTAGAAGGCCACGTCGAGCGCGCCGACGGGGACCTCGACGCCTTCGAACCCGGCGATGGCGTCGGCAAGGCGGCGGGCCACCGCCAGGCCCCGGGTGTAGAGGCCGATGAGGACCAGGTTCTCGGCGCCGTGGTGGCGTTCGACGATCTCGTGCGCGATGCGGGTGTGGGCCCGGCGCAGGTCGTCGGCGGAGAACACCCGGGCCCGGAAAACGAAACGGCCACCGTCTCCGGTGGCCGGGGGTCGAGACTCAGGTTGTGCCGCGCCGGGCGCGTTCATCCGACATCCTCCGTAGAGGCCTCTCAGGACCTCCTTGACGGCTGCCTCCTGTATAGCAGCGTTGGCGGCGCACCGGCGCGATGGGTTGTGCTAGTCCGAACGCGGGAGCCACTCGCGGGGTGGCCCGACGCGGGGGCCAGATGCCCGCACGGCGAGTAGCGGACGCCACTGGCTGTCCCGCTCGCGGTGACGCTGGCGGCGAGGTGCACGATTCGCCCGCAGGTCTCGCACCGCTTGCGCTGCTCCCGGCGCCGGAACAGCCTCATTGACCACTCAGTCAAGCAGTTCTGCCGCCCGAGTGCGTGAGTGAGTCGGCGCCGACCGATGCCGCGGTGAGGTGGGCAGGGTTACTGGTTCGGCTTGTCCCCGGACGCGGCGGCTTGGGCCATGGCCTCGAGGCGGTCGAGCATCGGCATGCGCTCCTGGCCGACCTCGTCGAAGCGGGCCGCGATCTCCTCGGGGGTCCACCGGCCGTCCTTGCGCATGGCCCGGACCTCGGTGGGCTGGTTCCACACCGCGATGTTCCCGCCGTTGGCGGTGTAGATCTGGCCGGTGACGTTGCGGGCGGCGTCGCCGAGGAGGAACACGACCATGGGGGCGACGTCTTCGGGTTCTCCCATCTCGAGGCCGAACGGGACGTTGCCCGACATGCGGCTCTTGGCGACGGGGGCGATCACGTTCGCGGTGACGCCGTACTTGTGCATCCCGACCGCGGCGCTGCGCACGAGGGAGACGATGCCGCCCTTCGCTGCGCTGTAGTTCGCTTGCGCGACGCTGCCGGCGAACGCGCCGGACGTGAACCCGATGAGGGTCCCGGACTTCTGGGCTCGCATGAGCGGCGCCGCGGCGCGAAAGACGGTGAAGGTCCCTTTGAGGTGGGTCTCGATGACCGGGTCCCACTCGTCCTCGGACATGTTGAACAGCATCCGCTCCCGGAGGATGCCGGCGACGCAGACGACCCCGTCGATGCGGCCGTACGTGTCGACGGCGGTCTGGACGATGCGAGCCCCGCCCTCCATGGTGGTGACGCTGTCGGCGACGGCGGTGGCGGTGCCGCCGGCGGCGGTGATCTCGGCGACGACCTCGTTGGCGATGTCGCTGTTGGGGTCCTGGCCGTCGATGCTGACGCCGAAGTCGTTGACGACGACGTTGGCGCCCGCGGCGGCGCAGGCCAGGGCGACGGCGCGGCCGATCCCGCGGCCGGCGCCGGTGACCGCGATGGTCTTGCCGTCTAGGTATCCCACGATGGCTCCTTTGGGGGCGGGCGGTGAAGTTAGTCGGGCAGCGTCCCGAGGAGGGTCTCGACGAGCTCGCCTTCGAGGTAGGTGAGCCAGCCGTACGCCGCGATCACCGGCGTGTTGGGGTCGTCGGGGTCGAGGTTCGCGAGGTCGGTGTCGTCGGTGACGCCGAGGCGGGTGCCGAGCGCGAGGCGGGCGTCGTTGAGGACGCCGAGCCAGGCTTGGACGTCGTCGGGTTCGAGGTGCACGACGACGCGGTCCTTGCGGCCGGTGTCGGCCCGGTCGAGGGCGCCGGTCAGCCGTTCGAGGGCCTCGAGGCGGCCGCGGAGCAGCTCGGGGTAGACGAGCTCTTGCCACTGCTGCTCGGCTTGCTCCTCGGTGGGGTCGAGGTACGCGCGGGGAAAGAGGCGGTCTTTGGCCGGGTCGGGGGTGTCGCTCTCGTAGAGGCCGCGCAGCTCCGCGGGGAGGCCGCGCAGCAGCTCGGCTTCGGGTCCTTCGAGGGTGAGGTCGACCCGTCCGCCCCGGCGGAGGGTGAAGCGGCGGCTCATGAGGAGTGTTCCATCGTGGCCCAGAGGCCGCAGGCGTGGAGGCGGGAGACGTCGGCTTCGGCTTTCTCCCGGTTGCCGTCGGAGACGATCGCCTTGCCGTCGTGGTGGACCTGCAGCATGAGGCGGGTGGCCTTCTCGCGCGAGTAGCCGAAGAGCTTCTGGAACACGTACACCACATACGACATCAGGTTCACCGGGTCGTTCCAGACGATGACGAGCCACGGCCGGTCGACGCCGATGGCCTCGTCGAGCTCGGGTTCTTGGACCTCGAGGGGGGCGGGTGGCGCCGGGGCGGCGGGCGCGGTCACGCGCGGACGTGGTCGGCGATGCGGGCGAGGAGGGCGTGGACGAAGCGGGCCGAGTCGGCGGTGGAGTACTGGCGGGCGAGCTCGACGGCCTCGTCGATCACGACACCGACGGGAAGGTCGGGTTGCCACGACAGCTCGTAGGAGCCGATGCGGAGCAGCGCCCGGTCGACGGCGGGCATGCGGTCCACGGCCCACCGTTCGGAGTAGGTGCGGAGCAGCTCGTCGAGCTCGGACTGGTGGTCGCCGACACCGCGGACGAGGGTGACGGTGTAGTCGTCGGGAGGGGCGGGGAGCTCGGCGAGCACCGCCGCGGCCGGTTCACCTTTGGTCTCGGACTCGTAACACAGCGCCAAGGCCCGTTCCCGTGCCTCGCGGCGTGTCGCCATGGTGCTCCCTCACGCTCGGGCGAGGTACTCCCCGGAGCGGGTGTCGACCTTCACGGTCTCGCCCGGTTCGACGAAGAGCGGCACCTGGATCACGAGGCCGGTCTCGAGGGTGGCGCTCTTGCGGGCCCCGGAGACGCGGTCGCCTTGGACGCCGGGCTCGGTGTCGGTGACGGTGAGCTCCACCGCCGCGGGGAGGTCGACGCCGAGGACCTCGGCGTTGTACACGGGGAGGACGGCGT
>DAIMHT010000169.1:0-4332 GCA_036723155.1 Actinomycetota bacterium | reverse complement strand
AGGGGCCCGGGGGGCCCAGGAGATCAAGTAGAGAACGCTGCAATAACCCGTCTGCTGGGCAGGCCGGGCCAACCAGTGGCCCCAACGGTCTCCTGGGCCCTCCACCACACCTCCGGCACGCCCCTCGGAGTGCCCGGTCGGCGGCCGTGGAGTGGTCACGATCGGGAATGGACGCGACGGGGCGCGGCGTTCCCTGTGCCGCCGGGACGCGGGCGTATAGTCCGGCCCCGACGAGGCGGCCGGCGCGTGTTTCGCGCCCGTGGAGCACTCCAATCCGGCCGCTGGAGCGATCATGAGCGACGAAGAGTTCGAGGAAGCCGACGCCGAGCTCGGCGACGACGTCGACGAAGAGGAACTCGAGGAGGAAGCCGACGCGCTCGACGACGACCTCGACCCCGATCTCGCGGACGATGCCGACCTTCCCGCGGTCGTCGACCTCGCCGAGGGGGAGGTCCCGGTCGAGGCGGCCGTGCCGGTCGCCGCGCCCGCCGTGGTCGCCGAGGGCGAAGAGGAAGAGGACGTCCTCGACCTCGACGAGGAGCTGCATCCCGACGACGTCGAGGCGCCCCTCGACGCGCTCCTTCAGGAACGCACCGCTAGCGCCACCCTCGAGGACGAAGAGGAAGAGGTCGAAGAGGAAGAGGCCGACGTCGAGCCCGGTGAAGTGCCCACCAAGATCGTGCCCCGCCGCGCGGGGGAGTTCCTCTGCTCGTCCTGCTTCCTCGTGCTGCCCCGCAACCAGCTGGCCGACGAGGAGCGGATGCTCTGCCGCGATTGCGCCTGAGCCTGAGCACCTCCGAGCCGGCGACGCGGCGCCGCACCCAGCTGCGGCTCCTGGCCGCGGTCGCCTCCGGGGTGCTCCTCGCCCTGGCCTACCCGCCCGCCGACCTCGGTCCCCTCGCCCTCGTCGCGCTCGTCCCGCTGCTGTGGGCCTGGCGGGACGCCACCCCCCTCACCGCGGCTCGCGACGGGTTCGTGTTCGCCCTCTCGTTCCTCGCGATCCTGATGGCCGGGCTCACCAAGACCGGCTACACGGGCACGGTCACGCTCATCATCGCCGCGGGCTTCTACTACGCGGCCACCGGGGCGCTCGTCGCCGCGTTCGCCCGCCGGGGCGTGCGCGCCCCGTGGCTGACCGCGGCGGTGTGGGTGTTCTTCGAATCGCTTCGGGGCCGCTGGCCGCTCGGCGGCCTCGCCTGGGGCGAGATCGGCATCGCGTTCCACAACGTCGGGCCGGCCCGCGCGCTCGCCAGCTTCGGTGGCGTCGCCCTCGTGACCTTCGTGGCCGTGGCCATCAACGGGTTCCTCGTCGACCTGCTCGTTGCCGCGCCCCGCCGTACACCCCGTGCTCTCACGCTCGCCGCGGCCGGGCTCGTCGGTCTCCTCGTGGTGTCGTTCGTCGCCGACGTCACCCGGTATCAGCCCCGCGACACCGGCCGGATCCACTTCGCGCTGCTGCAGGGTGACCGGCAGGAAGCACCGAGCAGCACCCTGCAGATCGCTGATCAAGATCTCACCAACGCGCACTTCGCGCTCGCCGACCGGCTGCACGGCCGCTACGACCTCATCGTGTTCCCCGAATCGGCGCTCGACTACGACCCCGAGGAGTACCCGCCGCTGCGGCAACGCATCGTCGACCTGGCCGCGAAGCACGACGCGGTGGTGCTCGTCAACGCCCGCTACCGGGCCCCGAACGGGCTGCTCTACAACGCCAACCTCGCCTACGGGCCCGACGGTCGCCTCCTCGGCGTGTACGCCAAGCAGCACCTCGTGCCGTTCGGGGAGTACGTCCCGCTCCGAGACCAGCTGACGTTCATCAGCGACCTGCGCCAGATCCCCTACGACTTCACCGCCGGGAACCGGCGGGTCCTGTTCCACGCCGGTGGCCGAGCGTTCGGCACCGTGATCTGCTACGAGTCGGCGTACGCGCCCCTCGTCCGCGACTTCGTCCGCGACGGCGCCCAAGCCCTGGTGGTGAGCACCAGCGACCGGTCCTACGGCCGGTCCGGCATCCCCGCCACCCACGTCGCGACCGGGCAGATGCGCGCCGCGGAGACCGGCCGTCCGGTCCTCCACGCCGCGCTGTCGGGTGTCACCGCGGTCATCGACGCCGACGGCCGGGTGCAGCACACCACCTCCTTGTTCACGAGCGCGGTCACGACCGGCACCATCACGACGACGACGGGGGAGACCCCGTTCGTCCGGTTCGGCGAGTGGGTCCTCGGCGGGTCGGCGCTGGCCCTCCTCGCGGCGGCGTTCGTCGCCGGGCGGCGGCCCCGGCGGGACATCCCCGTAGACTCGGCCCCACGCGCCGAACGACCCGAGGGGGAAACCGGTGCCTGACGACCACGACGCCGCCGACAAGGCCATGGAGCTGCTCGTCTACGGGCCGATCGGCTTCGCGCTGTACCTGCGCGACACCGCACCGTCGTTCCTCAAGGTCTTCGTCGCCCGCGGCCGCGCGGTGCTCGACGAGCAACGCAAGTCGGTCGGGGACCAGCTCGGTCAGGCCCGAGCCGTCGGCGAGTTCGCCACCAACTACGGCGGGCCCCACGTCGGCCGGATCGTCACCGACGGCCTCAGCCGGGTGCGGGAACATGCCGACGAGGCCATCGGCGCGCTGAACACCCTGCTCGGCAACCCGACGACCACACCGCCCACCGCCGCCCCGGGCCCGGCGCCCGACGCGAGCGTCCCCAGCCGCCCGTCGGGGCCGACGTCGACCGCGGCCGGCAACGGTCGCCACCTGGCGATCCCCGACTACGACGAGCTGTCCGCGTCCCAGGTCGTCGAACACCTCGACGGCCTCTCCCGGGCCGACCTCGACGCCATCCGCGAGTACGAGACCGAGCACCGGGCCCGCAACACCGTGCTCGGCAAGATCGAGCAGCTCACTCGCCCGGTCGCCTGAGCCCCGCCGGTGGAGCGCTGCCGGCCCGCGGAGACCGACGACATCCCCCGCGTCGCGGCCCTGGCCCGCGAGCTGCGCGCCGAGCTCGTCCCCCTCCGCGGTGGCTCGCTCTGGGCCGCCCGGAACGCCCGTCCCGAACCCCTCGAAGACACGTTCGCGGCGCTGCTCACCGACCCCGAGACCCGAGTCGTCGTCGGGCTGATCGACGACGTCATCGTCGGGTTCGGTGTCCTCGAGGTCGAGGTCCTCTCCACCCAGGAGCTCCTCGGCCGGATCACCGAGCTGTTCGTCGAAGAGCCCGCCCGGGCCGTCAGCGTCGGCGAGACCATGGCCGAAGCGCTGCTGGCGTTCGCGGCCGAGCGTCGCTGCGTCGGCGTCGACACCCTGGCGTTGCCCGGTCACCGGGCCTCGAAGAACTTCTTCGAGGAGCAGGGCTTCACCGCTCGGCTCCTCATCATGCACCGGCCCCTCCGCGCGTCGGAGCTGTGATCGGACCGGAGCTCGCCGTGGGCGCCGTCGCCGTGAGCGACGACCAGCTGCTGCTGGTCCGCCGCGGTCACGGACCCGCGGCGGGGGAGTGGTCCGTTCCTGGCGGACGGGTCGAGGTCGGGGAGCCGGTCGAAGCGGCCGTCGTCCGCGAGGTCCTCGAAGAGACCGGGCTCGATGTCGTCGTCGACGAGCTCCTCGGGTGGGTCGAACGCTTCGACGACGGACAGCACTTCGTGATCCTCGACTTCCGGGTCACGGTCCTCGACCCCGACGGGCCCGTCCGCGCCGGTGACGACGCCGCCGAAGCCGCCTGGGTCCCGATCCCCGACCTCGGCCGCTATCGCCTCGTCGCGGGGCTCGTCGACTTCCTCGAAGACGTCGGTGTGCTCACCGACCTGCACCGCCTCCCCTGACCGGGGCGTCCGAAGGGTTGAAGTCCCAGGACAGCATCACCGACGGCGACGTTCGCGTGGCGCCCGCGGCGCGGTACGTCGCCAGCGCGGCGTCGTTGTCGTCATCGGTCAAGACCCACAGGCCGTAGCACTCCCGTTCCCGGGCGAGGGCAGCCAGCGCCCGGACCAGCGCCGCGCCGTACCTCTGGCCGCGAAACGCGGTGTCGACACCGAGCTCGTACAGGAACATCTCGGTGCCCTTGTCGGGATGGGTCAGCTCGACACCGGTCACGAACCCCGCGACCGAGTCACCGTCGTAGGCGACGAGCACGAGATGATCCTCCGAGCTCAGGAAACGCGTCGCGGCCGCGGCCTGGACGGGCCCATCCATGCATGGGCCTGCTCGCTCGAGTGCCCGCTCATCACCCGGGCCCAGCCTCGTGATCTCCATTCCGAGATCCTGGCAGGAACCGCTCCGACCACCCGCGCCGTTTGGTACCCGTCGTCACCGACCGCGGGAACGAGGCACGCCGGCTTCAT
>DAIMHT010000168.1:0-4351 GCA_036723155.1 Actinomycetota bacterium | reverse complement strand
CTCGACAACTGCGCCGGCAACAACCACGCCGACTTCTCCATCGACGGCACCTACCTCATCATCTCCTGCGAGTTCCAACGCGGCCTCGCCAAGGTCGACGTCGTCCACCGCCAAGTCGTCGGATACCTCCAGCTCGCCCCCGACGCCGTCCCCCAAGACGTCCGGGTCGGCCCCGACGGCAAAACCTTCTACGTCGCCGACCTCAACCGCGGCGGAATCTGGACCGTCGACGGCACCAGCTTCACCGAGACCGGCTTCATCCCCACCGCCGTCGGCGCCCACGGCCTCATCATCAGCCGCGACACCACCAAGCTGTACATCGCCAACCGCGGCAACGTCACCCAAAGCGTCGGACCCGGCCACGGCCCCGGCAGCGTCAGCGTCCTCGACCTCGCCACCAACCGCATCATCGCCTCCTGGCCCATCCCCGGCGGCGGCAGCCCCGACATGGGCGGCATCACCGCCGACGGCACCCAACTCTGGGTCAGCGGCCGCTTCGACAACGTCGTCTACGAGTTCAACACCAAGACCGGTGCCGTGCGCATCATCCCCGTCGGCCGCGAACCCCACGGTGTCGCCGTCTGGCCCCAACCCGGCCGCTACTCCCTCGGCCACGTCGGCGTGATGCGCTAACCCCACCCGGTCCCCGCACCCGGCCGATCCCAACGAGTGAGCCATAGACTCCGCCGCGATGCCCGACGCCGCCAACCCGTCGAACACCGACGAGGCCACCACCGCGCTGCCCCAACTCGTCCTCGAGCTGCGCGACCTCATCGTCGCCTACGTCCGCCAAGAGACCGTCACCCCGATCAAGAGCCTGGGGCGCTACATCCTCTTCGGCCTCGCCGGAGCGCTCCTCCTCGGCCTCGGCGTCGTCCTCCTCGGTGTCGGCGTCCTGCGCCTCCTCCAAACCGAGACCGGCAGCACCTTCCGCGGCGACTGGTCGTGGGCGCCCTACGGGATCGTCTTCGTCGCCCTCCTCGCCGGCGGCGCCATCACCTGGAAGGCGCGCGGCGTCCGCCGCGCCCGAACCTGAGGAGCGAACCGATGCCCACCGTCGACACCGGCCGACCCATCACCCGCGACGACATCGAAGCCAAGCTCCGCCAGATCCAACACGGCACCGAAGCCGGCGCCGACGCCGCCCGCGGCGCCGGGCTCGCCGGCGGCGTCGTCGGCGTCCTCGTCCTCCTCCTCGTCGCGTACCTCCTCGGCCGCCGCCGCGGCCGCAAGCGCCGCACCGTCGTCGAGATCCGCCGGATCTGACATGACCCGCCTCCTCGGCCGGCTCGCCCGCACCGGCCTCCGCCGCGGCGTCCTCGAAGGATCCAGCACCTGGCTGGTGGTCGGCGTCGCCGCCACCGCGCTCCGCGTCGTGCAACGAATCGTCACCGAACCGCCCGTCACCGCCACCTTCGACCTCAAAGCCGGCGACGCGGTCGAGATCCGCGCCGTCCCCCCAACCCCACGCTGACCCGCCGGCGGAACCCGCCGGTACCCTTGGACGCTCGATGAGAGTCCTGCTCCGCAACCCGCGCCGCGAGCTCAACGTTGACGGACCGATCACCGTCACCGCGCTCCTCCAACGCCTCGACCTCAACCCCGAATCGGTGCTCGTCATCGCCGGGGACGAGCTCGTCGCCCGCGACGCCAAGCTCGACGACACCACCACCGTCGAGATCCGCCCCGTCACCTCCGGAGGCGAAGGGCCCCGCCCATGAAATGCCGCGTGTGTCGCGGCCCCGCCGTCATCGACGTCCGCCGCCACAACGCCGCCTTCTGCCCCGAACACTTCGTCACGCACTGCCGCGAGCAGGTCCGACGAGCCATCCACGACCACGACATGATCGGCCCCGACGACCGCGTCGTCGTCGCCGTCTCCGGCGGCAAGGACTCCCTCGCCCTCTGGGACCTCCTCACCGACCTCGACTACCACGTCGACGGCGTCTACCTCGGTCTCGGCATCGGCGAGTACTCCGACGATTCCCTCGACCACGCCCGCGCCTACGCCACCAACCGGGGCGTCACCCTCCACGAGATCGACCTCGCCACCGAGCAGGGCTTCACCATCCCCGCCGCCGCGGCCGCCACCCACCGTGCCCCCTGCGGCGCCTGCGGCCTCTCCAAACGCCACCTCCTGAACCGCTTCGCGCTCGACCACGGCTACGACACCGTCGCCACCGGACACAACCTCGACGACGAAGCCGCGGTGCTCCTCGGCAACGTGCTCCGCTGGGAAACCGAGTACCTCGCCCGCCAACACCCCGTCCTGCCCGCCGCCACCGGCTTCGCCCGCCGCATCAAACCCCTCGTCCGGCTCGGTGAACGCGAGACCGCCGCGTACTGCGTGATCCGCAACATCGATTACCAGGTCGACGAATGCCCCATGGCCGCGGGGAACCGACACCTCCACTACAAGGACGTGCTCAACCAGCTCGAGCAACGCTCACCCGGCTCCAAAGCCGCGTTCTTCCACGGCTTCCTCGACCACGCCCACGACCGCTTCGCCGACCATCCCGACCGCGACGACACCGGCAACCACCTCGGCGCCTGCCAAGAATGCGGCGCCCCCACCACCACCGACATCTGCGCCTTCTGCCGCCTCCGACATCGCGCCTCGAACCGACCATGACCAGCGTCTTCACCGCCGGCGACCGAGTCCTCCTCGTCGACTCCAAACGGCGCCGCCACATGATCACCCTCGAACCCGGCGGCGAGTTCCACTCCCACACCGGTGTCCTCCGCCACGACGACCTCATCGGCCACGACGACGGCACCACCGTCCGCACCACCCTCGGCGCCCGTCTCATCGCGGTACGCCCCACCCTCGCCGAGTACATCCTCGAGATGCCCCGCGGCGCCCAGGTCATCTACCCGAAAGACCTCGGCCCCATCTTGATGCTGGCCGACATCTTCCCCGGCGCCCGCATCCTCGAATCCGGGATCGGCTCCGGCGCGCTGACCATGACCCTCCTGCGCGCCGTCGGCCCCTCCGGTCACGTCACCGGCTACGAGCTGCGCGACGACTTCGCCAACCGGGCTCGCCGCAACGTCGAAGGACTGCTCGGCACCGACCTCCCGCTCGACGTCGAGGTGCGCGACACCTACGACGGCATCGACGAAGACCAGCTCGACCGCGTCATCTTGGACCTCCCCGAACCCTGGCGCGTCGTGAAGCACGCGGTCGCGGCGCTGCGCCCCGGCGGGATCCTCCTCGCGTACCTCCCCACCATCGGCCAAGTGGCGCGCCTCCGGGAGGAGCTCGCCGACTCGCCGTTCGGGATGGCGCAATCCCTCGAGGTGCTCCAACGCGCCTGGCATGTCGACGGGCAGTCCGTGCGCCCCGACCATCGCATGGTCGCGCACACCGGGTTCCTCACCCACGCCCGGCTGCTCGGACCCACCGGGTGAACCTGCTCGACCTCTTTCTGATCATCGCGATCGCGGCGGCTGCGTTCACCGGCTACCGGTTCGGCCTCGCGGCCCGGGCCCTGTCGTGGGCCGGACTCGCCGTCGGACTCGTCGTCGGCGTCGAGTTCGTCGACGACATCGCCCGCGCGCTCCAAGGCTCGACACCCCGCACCCGGCTCCTCGCGTCGCTCGCGTTCCTGCTCCTCGTGGCCGTCGTCGGCCAGAGCCTCGGAATCGCGCTCGGCAGCCTCGTCCGCCGACACCTCCCCGCGACCGCCGGCATCCGCCTGGCTGACCGCATCGCCGGTGGCATCAGCGGCGCGCTCGGAGTTCTCGTCGTCGTCTGGCTCCTGATCCCCGGCCTCGCCAACGCGCCCGGCTGGACCGCCCGGGCCGTGCGCGGCTCCGCGATCGTCCGTCAGATCGACCGGGTCGCGCCGAAGCCGCCGTCGTCGCTCTCCACCCTGGGGCGCCTGGTCGGCGACGCGCCCTTCCCCGAGGTGTTCCGCCAGCTCACCTCATCCGACGTCGGGTCACCCCCCAGCCAGGGACTTCCCGCCGCGGTCAGCACCCGGGTCTCAGCCGCCGTGGTCAAAGTCGAAGGCCAGGCCTGCGACACCATCCAGCAGGGGAGCGGGTTCGTCGCCGCGAACGGGCTCGTCGTCACCAACGCCCACGTCGTCGCCGGCGAACGCTTCACCACCGTCACCGTCCCGTCCCAAGGGCGCCTCGACGCGCTCGTCGTCGCGTTCGACCCGACCCGCGACCTCGCGGTCCTCCGGGTCCGAGGGCTCGCCGTCGCCCCGCTCCCGATCGTCGACGCCCAGATCGACGAGACCGGCGGTGTCTTCGGCTATCCCGGCGGCGGACCCGAATCGCAAGCCCCGGCGCGCGCCGCGGAGCGCATCATCGCCCAAGGGACCGACATCTACCGGTCGTC
>DAIMHT010000167.1:0-4365 GCA_036723155.1 Actinomycetota bacterium | reverse complement strand
GGCAGCGCCGAACGGTGGCGCGACCACGACCGGCTGCTGTACCGCGCCGCACCCGCGGCCTGACCTCGCGGGCGCGGCCCGAGCCGACCGCCGCGCACCCCGGTACCCTGAACGGCTGTGACGGGAACCGCGGCGGACACCACCGCCGAGACCACCGACCTGCTCCAGGTCCTGATCCGAAACGCCTGCGTCAACGACGGCCACGTCGAGTCCGGGCACGAGACCCGCAGCGTCGGTGCCCTCGAGGCCTACCTCGGCACCGCCGGCCTCGACGTCGAGCGCTACGAACCCCAGCCCGGGCGGACCAGCCTCGTGGCCCGCATCGAGGGCAGCGACCCCACCGCCCCGGGGCTGTTGCTCATGGGTCACACCGACGTCGTGCCCGTCAACCCCGACGGGTGGAGCCGGGAGCCGTTCTCGGGCGAGCTGGTCGACGGCTTCGTGTGGGGCCGGGGCGCGGTCGACATGCTCAACATCACCGCGTCACAGGCCGTCGCGATGCGTCGCCTCGCCGAGTCGGGTTTCACGCCCCGCGGCACCTTGACCTATCTCGCGGTCGCGGACGAGGAGGCCCTCGGCACGTGGGGCGCCAAGTGGCTCGTCGAACATGAGCGCGACGCGGTGTACGCCGACTACGTGCTGACCGAATCCGGTGGGTACCAGATGGCGACCCCGGAAGGGATCCGGCTCCCGGTCCTCACCGCCGAGAAGGGCACGTTCTGGTCCAAGCTGCGGGTCCGGGGCACCCCGGGCCACGGGTCCCAGCCGTTCCGGACCGACAACGCCCTCGTCACCGCGGCCGAGGTGGTGCGCCGCCTCAGCGCGTTCCAGCCCGAGGCGCACATGCACGACGTGTGGCGCCGCTTCGTCGACGGCATGCACTACCCGCCGGAGCTGCACCATGCGCTGCTCGACGCCGTCGAGCTGCCCAACGTCCTCGCCGAGCTGCCCCTGGGGATGTCGCGCCTCGTGCACGCGTGCACGCACACCACGTTCGCGCCGACGGTCGCACACGGCGGATCCAAGACCAACATGATCCCCGACCTCGTCGAGCTCGAGGTCGACATCCGCACCCTTCCCGGTCAGACCGGCGCTGACGCCCTCGAGCTCATCCGCGAGGCGCTCGGCGACCTCGCCGACCGGGTCGAGATCGAGTCGAACGACGACCCGTCGACCGCGTCGCCGATCGACACGCCGCTGTGGGACGCCCTGGCCCGAGTCACGGGACGGCTCGTGGACGGGTCGGCACTGGTGCCGTTCCTCATGGTCGGCGGCACCGACAACCGGTTCTTCCGCCGGGCGGGGTCGATCGGGTACGGGTTCGCGCTGTTCTCGCAGCGCCTCTCCTTCGAGGACTACGCCACCATGTTCCACGGCAACGACGAGCGCGTCGACGTCGACTCGCTCGGACTGTCCGAGCAGCTGTGGGAGGCCGTGGCGCACGACCTCCTCGACTGAGGTCGCCTCACCCCGCGGCCAGCGCGTGGCGGGCCGCGTCCAGCGTGTTCCGCAGCCCCCGCCGGTACGGTCCCCGCAACGGCGTCGAGATGAGCCGGGCGAGGGACCGGACCGGGATCTCCCACTCGACGGTGGCTGTTACCCGGGTGTGGTCACCGACGGGTTGGAACTCCCGGATCATGGTGGTCACGACCCCCGACTGGATGTTGCGCGTCACGGTCCGGGACGGCGGGTCGTAGACCTGGTGTTCGCTGCTCGCCTCGCGCAGCCTCCCGGCGCGGTCCCGGGTCGTGTACTCGACCCGCCGGCCCCCGGCGGTCAGCGGCTCGACGACGGTGATCTCGGCGAGGCTGGGGACGAGCACCGCGGCGTTGTCGAGGTCGTCGAAGAACGCGAAGACCACGTCGACCGGGGCGGCGATGTCGACCCGCGCCCGGACGCGGCTGCTCAAGTGTCGTCGCGCTGCTCGCGCAGGAAGCGCTCGACCTCCCCGGCGAGCTCGTCGCCCGACGGCAGGTTCGTCCCCCAGGACTGGTCCGAGATCGACCCGTCCGCCGCCGTTTGGGCGTCGAAGCGCTCCTCGAGGGTGGAGACGTAGTTGCGGACGTCGTCGTCGCCGGCGGCGACCTCGTCCACCTTCTCCCGCCACGCCGTCGCGGTCGTCTGCAGCCGGCTCAGATCGAACGTCAACCCGGCGAGGCCGGCGAAGCGCTCGAGGAGCGCCAGCGTCGCCGGCGGGTTCGGCGGCGCCGCCAGGTAGTGGGGGACCGGCGCCCACAGCGACACCGACGGGACCCCGTCGGTGCGGCAGTAGTCGTTCAGGACCCCGACGATCCCGGTCGGCCCCTCATACCGTGACTGGGCCAGGCCCAGCCGGTCGATGAGCTCACCGTCGGTCGCGGTTCCGGTGATGCGCGCCGCTCGGGTGTGGGGGACATCGGCGAGGAGGGCCCCGAACGTGATGACCATCTCGCAGCCGGTCTCGTGCGCGACGGTCGTCACCGCCCGCGAGAACGACTTCCACCGGTAGCTGGGCTCGATCCCGCGCAGCACGACGAGGTCACGGTCGTCGAACCCGACGGAGAAGAAGTGGTTCTCGGGCCAGGCGATCTTGCGGGTCACGCCGTCGACGAGCTCGACCTGGGGTCGTCGGGACTGGAAGTCGAAGTGCTCCTCGGGGTCGATCGACGCCAGCGGGGTCGAGGAGCCGTGCTGGGTGAGCCATCCCGCGGCGGTCGAGGCGGCGTCGGCGGCGTCGTTCCAGCCTTCGAAGCCCGCCACGAGCACCGGGTCGCGCAGGTGCTCGGGGGCACGATCCCAGGTCAGGCCGTCGGGCACCCGGTCACGTTACGTCGGCGCTGCGGACATCACGCGACGGCCCCCGCGGAGCGGAGCGCCTCGATCGCGTCGGTGTCGTACCCGAGCTCGGCGAGGACCTCGTCGCTGTGCTCGCCGGTCTCGGGCGCGGCGCGACGAATCTCGGTCATCTCGTCGTCGAACTGCATCGGCGCGCACGCCAGCCGCACCGACGGGCGGGTCGGATGGGCCGCGAAGTAGCCGTTGGCGACGACCTGCGGGTCGCCGATCACCTCCAACGGAGACGCCAGCGCCGCGAAGACGGTGTCCTCGGCCTCGAGGCCCCGTCGGAGCGTCGCGAGGTCCGAGGCGCCGATGCGCTCGGCGATGAGCCGGTGCAGCTCGACGCGATGCTCGGCCCGTCCCGCCGTGTCCACGAACCGGGAGTCGTCGAGGAGGGCGTCGAGCCCGAGGGCGCGACAGGTCGGCGCCCAATGTCGCGTGTCGTCGAGCATGTTCAGCAGCAGCCAACGCCCATCGCCGGTCTGGTACGGGCCGACCAGCGGGTTGGGGAGGACACCGGTGGCGTGCAACGGCCGCGGGTTCTCGCCGAGCAGCGCGGTCGCGGTCAGGTCCATGCTCAGCTGCCACACCGCGGTGTTGAGCAGCGCCACGTCGACGACGATGCCCCGCCCGGTGCGCTCCCGTTGGAACAGCGCCGCGGCGACCCCGCCGGCGAGCATGGCGCCGCTGGGGGCGTCGCCCATGGCCCCCCGCTGCATGATCATGGGGCCTTGCGGGGGGCTCAGGATGTGTCCGAGGCCCCCCCGAGCCCAGAACGACACCGCGTCGAACCCGCCCTGATCCGCGTCGGGGCCCCGTTGACCCTGACCGTGCCCCTTGGCGTAGACGAGGCGGGGATTGACCGCCCAGCAGTCCTCGGGTTGCACCCGGAGCTTGGTGCGCGCCGAGGGCAAGAAGCTGGTGAGCAGCACGTCGGCGCCCTCGAGGAGCCGGTCGAACACGACGCGGCCCTCCGCGATCCGCAGGTCGAGGGCGAGGCCCCGCTTGTTGCGGTTGTAGAGCTCCCAGAGGAAGTTGACGTCGCCGGTGTCGGCGACGAGGCCCGCGGTCATCACCGCCCGGAGCGGGTCCCCGGCGGGCTTCTCGATCTTGACCACGTCGGCGCCCCAGTCGCCGAGGATCGCGCCACACGATGGGACGAACCCGTGCTCGGCGAGCTCCACCACCCGGACCCCGTCCAGTACTCCCATCGAGACCACCTCCGGTCGGATCGCACGCAGTCTGTCGTCCTCGGGCGCCGGGTGTGGCGACGAGGGGTCAGAGCGCGCCGGTGACCGCGAGGCCCGCGGCGGCGAACGCCACCCCCAGGATGAGGCTGGCCAGCGCGTAGATGGCGGCCACCCGAGGCTGACCGTCCTCGCCCCGCCGTACGACCTCGTAGGCGTAGGTGGAGAAGGTCGTGTACGCGCCGAGGAAGCCGGTGCCGACGATGGTGCGGGCCTCGGCCGAGAAGCCCTGCGCCAGCGCGGCGCCGGTCACGATCCCGATCGCGAACGAGCCGCTGAGGTTCACGACGAACGTGCCCCA
>DAIMHT010000166.1:0-4366 GCA_036723155.1 Actinomycetota bacterium | reverse complement strand
GTGTCGTCCGAGGCCGGCCGGATGGGCCTCCCCGGCGGGATCTCGCTCTACGGCGCGAGCAAGGCCGCCGCGATCGGCTTCTCCCGCCATCTGGCGCTCGAGCTGCTCGGAACCGGTGTGACCGCCAACTGCGTGGCCCTCGGCTTGATGGCCACCGGACCCGACGACGCCCGCCGTCCTCCGAGGCCCACGACGCGGCTCGGGGATCCCGCCGACGTTGCCGCCGCGGTTTGTTTTCTTGCCTCCGATGAGGCCGAATGGATCACCGGTCAGGTGCTCGGCGTCAACGGTGGGGCCCTGACGACCTGAACTCAACGAAGGAGCGACCATGCCCAAGGGAATCTTCATCGCCTTGTCGAACGCCACCAGCGACGACGTCGACGACGACTTCAACGAGTGGTACGACGCGGTCCACGCCCAAGAGGTGCTCGCCCTTCCCGGCGTTCGGTCCTACCGGCGGTTCCGGTTGGCGCCGGCGCAGGTGCTTCCGGGCGACGACCGGGCGACGCATCAGTACCTCGCGTTGTACGAGCTCGAGGTCGACGATTGGGAGGCGTTCGCGGCGGAGAACCAGCAGGCCTTCGTGGACGGTCGCATCACGATCCGTCCCGAGCTGATCGAGCTCGACCCGATGGTCCTCACGATGGTGTTCGAGGAGGTCACCCCCGCGACCTCGGCGTAGCGGGCCCGGGCGCGGTCGGGCCGCGCCGTCAGACGTCCCGGATGGGTGCGAGGACCTCGGTGGCGAAGGTCGCGATGTGGTCGAGCACCTCGCGCACCGACGTCCCGGGGAGCGTGACCGTGAGGTAGGTGACGCCGAGGTCGGCCAGGGCGTGGACGCTCTCGAGGATCGGTCCCGGGTCGACGGTGCCGTTCGTGAACATGTCGAGGCCCGACGGCATGAACGCGATCTCGAGGGGCTGGGTGCGCCCGACCGCGGCGGCGTGGTCCCGGGCGTACTGCAGCCGATCGGCGAGGTCGTCGAGCGACGCGATGGCCGGGGTGTGCAGTCGCCGCTCGGATCCCGCGGGGCTGGGCATCGGCATCCATCCGTCGCCGAGCTCGACCGCCCGGCGGATGGCGCGGCGGCTGTTGCCACCGATCCAGATGGGTGGCCCGGACGGTTGAGTGGGGGCAGGCAGCATCGTGTTCCCCGGCGCGCGCCATCCCCGTCCGGCGGCGGTGACGCTCGCGCCGGTCCAAGCGGCCCGCATCGCGACGATCGCCTCGTCGGTGAGCTCGTTGCGGGCCTCGAAGTCGACGCCGAGCGCCTCGAACTCGGGCTCGAGGTAGCCGGCGCCGACGCCCACAATCACACGCCCGTTGGAGAGCGCGTCGAGGGAGGCGACGGCCTTCGCCGAGTGGAAGGGGTTGCGGTAGGCGAGGACCAGCAGGTTGGTGTGGAGGCGCAGCCGGGTCGTTGCCGCGGCGGCGAAGCTGAGCGCGACGAACGGGTCGAGGGCGTGGTGGCCGCCGGTCGCGAGCCAGCGGTCCGACGGGAAGGGATGGTCGGTGACGAACACGGCGTCGAAGCCGGCCGTCTCCGCCGCCACGGAGACCTGGGCGATGCCGTCGGCGGTGGCGACGTCTCGACCGACGTGGTGGGTCGGCAGCCCGAGCGAGACCCTCACCCGTCGGCGTCCGGGTCGCGCACACCGAACGAGAACGCCACCCGGTCCAGGGTGAGAGCGGCGGCCGGGAGGTCGACACCGAGCTGGTCGGCGAACGCCACCGTGACCTGCAGGTCCTTCGTGGCGAGCGCGACGAGCGGCGCGACATTGTCGGAGTACACGGCGTCGCCGCCGGGGACCGACAGGAGGTCGCGCATCATGGGGCTGAGCGCGCCGGTGTGGTCGAGGATCTGGTTCAGCTGCTCGAGGTCGGTCCCGGCGGCCGCGGCGAGCTGTCGTCCTTCTTGCGCCGCCAGCATCGTGACGTAGCCGACGAGGTTGCGGGCCAGCTTCGCGGCGAGACCGGCGCCGCGGTCGCCGAGGTGGAGGACCAGGTCACCGACGGCGTCGAACACGGGTCGGGCCCGCTCGAACGCGGCGGTGGGCCCGCCGACCATCACGCACAGTGTCGCGTCGCGAGCCCCCTTGACACCGCCGCTGATCGGGGCGTCGAGCACCTCGACCCCGGCTGGTGCCTGGTCCGCGATGGCGTGGATCGTGTCGGGATGCACGGTGCTGTGGACCGCCACCACCGTGTCGGGGGCCGCGCCGGCGAAGACACCGTCGGGCCCGCTCATGGCCGCGTCGACTTGGGACCCGTCGAGCACGGTCACGCAGACGACGTCCACGTCGGTGGCGGCGTCCGCCGCCGAGCCTGCGGGCCGGGCCCCGCCGTCGGTCAGCGGCGTCAGCGCGTCGGCGCGCACGTCGAAGACCGCCAGGCCGTGGCCCGCCCGTTGGGCGCTTTGAGCCATCGGCGCGCCCATGTTCCCGAGGCCCACGTAGGCCACCCTCACGCCGAGCCCGTCCCCGCGACCGAGCCCCGGGCGTCGGTTCCCCACCGGCGGCCGACGCCTGTCCCGAGACCTCGATTCCCGTTTACGATCGCCGGATCGTAGAGCCGGACCGCAACGGTGGGCTCAGAGGTTCGACCGAGGAGGGCACAGGTGGGGTTCACGCGGGCCGAGATCGAGGACGCATTCCAGCACTTCCAGGAGGCGGCGGACCGGTCGGCCAAGAGCGGCGACTGGCACGAATGGTCGGAATGCTTCACCGAGGACGCCGACTACTACGAGCATCACTACGGGAAGATGCACGGCCGCCAGGCCATCTACGAGTGGATCCAGTCGACGATGAGCGACCCGTCGGTCTCGGACATGCGCAACTTCCCCATCGACTGGTACGTGATCGACGAGGGCCGAGGCTGGGTCCTGTGCTCGGTGTGGAACGAGATGGACGACCCCGGCGACGGCTCCCTGCACCGTGAGTACAACTGGACCATCCTCCACTACGCCGGTGGGGGGCTGTTCTCCTACGAGGAGGACATGTACAACCCCGTCGAGTTCGGGCGGATGGTCAGCGGCTGGCACGACGCCAAGCAGCGCCTGGCCGAGGCCCCCAAAAACTAGAACGTGTTGCATTTTTAGGACGGCGTCGGTACGATCCGACCGGCCCGCCACTCACAGCCCCAGGGGGAACGATGGAGTTCGGCATCTTCAACAGCCTCTACACACCGCACCAGGCGTATGAGGCCGAGGCCGACCAGTGGGCCGTCGAGGCGCAACGACTCCGCAACGAGGTGACCTGGACGAAGGCCGCGGACCGCGCCGGGTTCAAGTACAGCTGGGCCACCGAGCACCACTTCCTGACCGAGTACTCCCATCTGTCGTCCAACGAGGCGTTCCTCGGCTACCTCGCCGGGGTGACCGAGCGGATCCACATGGGGAGCGGGATCTTCAACATCACTCCCCCGGTCTGTCACCCGGCCCGGGCAGCCGAGAAGGTCGCGATGCTCGACCACCTCTCCGGGGGCCGGTTCGAGTTCGGGGTGGGCCGCGGCTCCTCATCGACCGAGCAGCGGGGCTTCGGGATCACCGACCCCGAAGAGACCAAGGCCATGGTCGACGAGGTGCTCCCGGAGTTCAAGAAGATGTGGCGCGAGAACGAGTACAGCTTCAACGGCAAGTACTTCTCGCTGCCGCCCCGCAACATCCTCCCGAAGCCGTTCAGCGACCCACACCCGCCGATGTGGGTCGCCGCGGGGAACCCCAGCACGTTCGAGAAAGCGGCGCGTCTCGGCCTCGGGGTCCTCTGCTTCACCACGGGGTCGCCCGAGACCCTCAAGCCCCTGATCGAGGTCTACAAGAACACCATCGAAAAGGCCGAGCCGGTCGGTGAGTACGTCAACAACAACGTCATGGTCACGAGCCAGATGCTGTGCCTCGAGGACGGTCAACGCGCTCGAGACATCGCCTGCACCATGCACGGCAGCTACCAGAACAGCCTCGTGTTCCACTATCTCGACACGTTCCCGAAGCCGCCGGGCCTTCCGACGTGGCCCGACCTCATCCCGGAGCCGACCCCCGACCTGCTCGAGCAGAGCATCCGGGACCATCTGGTCATGATCGGGACACCCGACGAGGTCAAGCCCGCGGTCGAGGACTATCAGGCTGCCGGCGCCGACCAGGTGGTGTTCGGGATGCTGTCGACCACGATGCCGATCGAGGTCGCGGTCGAAGCGGTCGAGACGTTCGGCAAGCACGTGCTGCCCGAGTTCGACAAGGACCCAGTCCACTCGACGACCCGGCAACGGGAGGCGTACGTCGCCAAGCGGGGACCGCTCGACAAGCGCTCGCTCGGTCGCACGCACGACAAGCTGCCGGTCGAATAACCCCCGTGGGGGACCTCGAGGGGCG
>DAIMHT010000165.1:0-4372 GCA_036723155.1 Actinomycetota bacterium | reverse complement strand
CGCCCGGACGGTCTTGGCGCGCACCCGGCGTCGGCTCGGGGTGGTGTGATGGCGACGGTCGTACCCGCGCCGCCCGGCTCGATCTACCGCTCGCGAGGCGCACACACCCGACGGACCGTGCGCAACGGGATCGCGACCAGCTTCATCTCGGCGTCGTTCTTCGTCGCCGTCGTCCCGCTCGTCTTCGTGGTCGCGTACGTCGTCCAGAAGGGCAGTGCCGTCTTCGGGTGGCACTTCCTCACGACCGACATCCCGCTCACCGACCGCAGCTTCGGCGGTGGGATGAAGCCGGCCCTCATCGGCACGCTGCTCATCACCGGGGCAGCGACGGCCATGGCGGTGCCGCTCGGGGTACTGAGTGGCATCTACCTCAACGAGTACGGCAAGCAAGGCCATCTGGCTCGCGTCATTCGGTTCCTCTCCGAGATCATGACCGGCGTGCCGTCGATCGTGATGGGCTTGTTCATCTTCACGATCTGGGTTCTGCCGCTGAAGCAAAACGGTTTCACCGGCTTCGCCGGGGCGCTCGCGCTGGGCTGCCTGATGCTCCCCATCGTCATCCGGACCACCGAGGAGATCCTGCGGGTCGTCCCCGAGGAGCTGCGAGAGGGCAGCTACGCGCTCGGAAGCCGGAAGGTCCGCACCATCCGTACCGTCGTGCTGCCGCACGCGGCGCCGGGGATCGTCAGCGGCGCCCTCCTCGCCGTGGCCCGCGCCGCCGGGGAGACGGCGCCGCTGCTGTTCGTGATCGGCATCGTCACCTCCACGAACACCAACCTCTTCAGCGGTCCGAACACCGCCCTGTCCCGCGAGATCTTTCGCGGCGCGAACTCGCCGTTCGTCGGCGCCCAGGAGCGCGCCTACGGCGCCGCCCTGACGCTCATTTTGCTGGTGTTCATCTTCACCGCGTTGTCGCGGATCGTGACCAGCCTGTACGCCCGCCGTTCCTCCGCTGGAGGCTGATATGGAGCTATCCACCGTGCGCCGAACGCCTGAGACCACCACTACAGTCACGAACGTGCTGACCCGGCCGCCGGCCGAGACGCAGCGGGCCGCAGGCTCGGGGCCCGTGCCCTCCCCCGAGGGGCGCGACGTCGTCTTCGACCTCGCTGATGTCGAGGTTCGCTACAGCGGCGTCACCGCCGTCCAGGGCGTCAACCTGCAAGTGTCGGCCCACGAGATCACCGCGTTCATCGGACCGTCAGGCTGCGGCAAGACGACGGTCCTGCGGGCGCTCAACCGGCTCCATGACATCACCCCCGGCGCCGTGGTCCTCGGCCGGATCACCTACCAGGGCGAGGATCTCTACAGCCCGAAGGTCGACGTCGCCGAGGTGCGACGCCGCATCGGGATGGTGTTCCAGAAGCCGAACCCGTTCCCGAAGTCGATCCACGACAACGTCGCGTACGGCCCCAAGATCAACGGTCGCAAACGGGGCGAGATCGGTGACCTCGTCGAACGGGCGTTGCGCCAAGCGGCCCTCTGGGACGAGGTGAAGGACAAGCTCAAGAAGAGCGCCCTCGGCCTCTCCGGCGGTCAGCAGCAGCGGCTCTGCATCGCCCGCGCGATCGCGGTCCAGCCCGATGTCATCCTCATGGACGAGCCCTGCTCGGCCCTCGACCCGATCGCCACCGCCCGCATTGAAGACCTCATGCAGGAGCTCAAGCCCGACTACACGATCGTGATCGTCACCCACAACATGCAGCAGGCCGCTCGCGCGTCCGACCGCACCGCGTTCTTCACCGCCGACGTCGACGACGCCGGCCGGCGGGTCGGTCGCCTCGTCGAGTTCGACGCCACGGAACAGCTGTTCACGCAGCCGTCCGATCCCCGCACCGAGGGTTACATCACCGGGCGGTTCGGTTGAGGACATCCCCGGCCTCGGGCGCCGAGCCCGATGAGATGGGGGGCGACGAGACTGACGGCCGGCACCGGCGCCTCGCCCTCGCCATGGACCGCGTCCCCGACGGTGTCGTCGTCGTCGACCTGGACGGGAACGAAGAGTTCCGCAACCTGGCCGCGCTCCGCTTCCGGGATGCCCGCCACTCCGAAGCGCTCGTCGAGCACGCCGCGGCCCAGCTGCTCGAGCGGGCTCGACAGGGACAGAGCGGTGAGCGCGAGCTTCAGCTGTTCGGTCCTCCTCGAGAGGTCCTGGCGTTGCGGGCCTTTCCGCTCGTCGTCGACGGCCAGATCTTCGGTGCGGTGGCGCTGATCCACGATGTCACCGAGGCCCGCCGCGTCGAAAGCGTCCGTCGGGACTTCGTCGCCAATGTGAGCCATGAGCTCAAGACGCCGATCGGCGCCCTCGGTCTGCTGGCCGAGACCATCGCGGCCACCGAGGAAGCCGACGTCGTGCGCCGCCTCGCGGACCAAGTGGTGCGGGAATCGGACCGTCTGGGGCGCATCGTCGACGACCTGCTGGACCTCAGCCTCATCGAGGCCCAGGCTGGACCCACCCGGGAACCAACCCCGGTGCGGGTCCTCGTCGAGGAGGCCGTGGAGCGGCTGAGCCCGCTGGCGCTGGCTCGGGGGATACCCCTGCGGACCGAGCCCATCACCGATGATTTCTTGGTGCTCTGCGACGCGACGCAGCTCGTGAGCGCGATCACGAACCTCCTCGACAACGCGCTGAAGTACTCGGAGGCGGGGCAGGCCGTCGTCGTGAGCGCCCAAGCCGGCGATGGCCGCGTCGTGTTGCGCGTGGAGGACCACGGGATCGGTATCCCGACCCGTGACCTCGAGCGGATCTTCGAGCGCTTCTACCGGGTCGACAAGGCCCGGAGCCGGGCGACCGGCGGTACCGGACTGGGGCTCTCGATCGTCCGTCATGTGGCCGAGGCGCACGGGGGAGACGTGACGGTCGAATCGACCGAAGGTGAGGGTTCGACGTTCCGGCTGTCGTTGCCGCTCGCCGAGGACACGAACGACGTCGCGGAGGCGTCCTGATGCCCGAGGCCCCGACGATCCTCGTCGTCGACGACGAGCAGTCCTATCGAGACGCGCTCTCGGTCGCGTTGCAGCGCGAGGGCTTCGTGGTCGAAACCGCCGCCGACGGCCCTGAGGCGATCGCGCGGTTCGAGGCTGCCCGGCCGGCGCTCGTCCTGCTCGATGTCATGTTGCCGCACATGTCGGGCGTCGACGTGTGCCGCGAGCTCCGGGCTCGGTCCCAGGTGCCGATCATCATGGTCACCGCCCGCAACGCCGAGATCGACGCCGTCGTCGGGCTCGAGGTCGGTGCGGACGATTACATCACCAAGCCGTTCCGCCTGCGCGAGCTCGTGGCGCGCGTCCGGGCCGCGCTCCGGCGGGCTCCCAACCGCGACGGGGACGCCTCGGAGCACGAGATCATCGAGGTCGGTGACGTCAAGCTCGACGCGGCCCGCCACGAGGTGTTCGTGCACGCCTCACTGGTTCCGCTCCCGCTCAAAGAGTTCGAGCTCCTCGAGCTGCTCTTGCTCAACGCGGGTCGGGTGCTCACCCGCGATGTGCTCATCGACCGGATCTGGGGCCCGAACTACTACGGCGACACCAAGACGCTCGACGTGCACATCAAGCGGCTCCGAGCCAAGCTCGAAGTCGACCCCGCGAACCCGCAGCGGATCGTGACCGTGCGCGGCGTCGGCTACCGGTACGAGAAGACCTGAGCCCGGGGTTCGGTGCGTCAGCGGCCCCGGGTGGTCGCGCCCAGCCCCGCCGCGGCCGTGATCGCCGCCGCGGCCGCCACCGCGGGCACGCCGGTGATCCCGGTGAGCAGGGTCGCCGACGCGTACCCGGCCCGCACCAGCCCAATGTCGGTGTCGGGGTCCGGCTCGCCGGCGTGGCCCTCGTAGCGCAGGACCAGCTCCGCGGGGGACGTCTCAGCGACCCAGCACTCGTCGAAGGGGTGGAGACGCCCGGCGCGGACACCGAGCACCTCCTCGAGCGGCACGTTCGGGACGTTGAGGCTCAGGACCGTTCCCGCGCCGTCGACCAGGCATGGCACCGCCGCGGCGGCCAGGCGGGCCGCGGTGGCCCAGTACTCGTCGTCGCCCCAGGCCACGCTGACCGCGACCGCGGGGATGCCGAGCACCGCGGCGGTGAGGGCCGCGCCGACTGTTCCCGAGTGCAGGACGAGGTGGCCGGTGTTCAGACCCCGGTTGACGCCGGACGCCACCAGCTCCGGTGGGGGACCGAACGCACCGAACCCGCCCGCGTAGACCGTCGCGGCCGGTTGGGTGCCGAGCGCGTGGACGGGGACGTCCGGGAGCTCGGGCCACTCGACCTCCTGGTGGCTGATCGGGCCCGAACGGTGCAGCCATCCGATCGCGCCACCCGCGCCGCTGCGCTCCCCGTCGGGGGCGACCACGACGACGTCATGGCCGTCGTCCACGAG
>DAIMHT010000164.1:0-4379 GCA_036723155.1 Actinomycetota bacterium | reverse complement strand
CCGTCGGTGATGCTCTCGACGTTGCCGTCGGCGTCGAGGTTGAGGTTCGCCCCGTACATGTGGAACCACACCTGCGTGTCGGCTTCGACGCAGGTGAGGGTGTGGACCGATCCGGCGGGCTCGTAGAGGAAGGAACCGGCGCGGTTCACGTAGTCGTATTCCTTGTACTTCCAGGCGCCGCTGACGGTGTAGCCCCAGACGGGACCGGTGTGACGATGGGTCTGGACCTCGAACCCGGGTTGGAACACGTTCTGGATGATCCAGAGGCCCTCGCGCTCCTTGACTTGGAGCACCTTGAGCTTGTTGCCGTCTCCGATGTCGACGAACGGCAGGTCATCGGCGCCGACGTGAACCGCGCTGGGGAGTGCTTCGGTGATGGTCATAGGCCCAGTTTGCCTGATTCGGAAGCTCGATGAGATCGTCGTCAGCGACCTGGGTGTGCTGCACGACGCGGCGACCTTTGCGCGGGAACGCCGTGGCGGCTCTACCGGTTGACGGCGCTGACTGAGGGCCGAGGTCCGGGATTGCCGAACTCTTCGGTCGTGTAGCGCGAGACGGCCACGCCTGCGGGCCACGCGCCGCGAGCCAAGCCGGCTTTCTGCCAGAGGACGCCGAGGAACTGGTCGATGTCGGCGACGTGGTCCCACACCGACGGGAGCAGCGTCGCCCGATGCCGCCGGGCCTCAACCAGGACGCCGTCGACCCCGGGTCGGACCGCGGCGACGAGCTCGGCGAACGACGCCGCGGGTAGGGGCTCGGGTGTCGTCAGCACCGAGACCTTGACGCTCATCTCCGCGAAGTCGTCGCGGGTGACGGGCGGCAGGCGGGGGTCGGCGAACGCGGCCGCGAGGGCGTGGCGGGCGACGTCGACGACGAGCGGTTCGGCGGCCATGAGGGTGCCGATGCAGCCGAGGAGCTGATCGCCCCGCTCGAGGGTGACGAACGACGCGCGGGGCTCCTGGAGCGGTGCGTCGAAATCGGAAGGGTCGGGCATGTGGGGGTCGCGGCGCGTGACGGCGTCACCGATGACGTCGGTCGCGACGTCGAGCAGCACCCGCCGGTTGGCGTCGCCGAGCAGCGCGGTGGTCACGCCGCGTCCTCGGTGAGGGCGAACGCCCCGTAGCCGACGACGCGGTCGCGAGGACCGGCGGTGTCGCCCGAGTTGCGAAGGTCGAGAAGCCGGGCGTGGAGGTGGTGACGGCGGGCCGCGACCAGCAGCCCGCGCACAGGATGCGCGCCGCACGCGTCTTCGGGCCGAATCGCCTCAGGCCGACCGGCGGTGATGGCGTCGGCAGTGCGGCGGTCGAGGACCGACGCGGTGGCGTGATCCTGGTAGTGGCTGAGATCGGTGCTCACGACGATGAGCGTCTCCGGGCCGCCCCAGACGGTGTCGAGCACCATCGCGACCGTCTCCGCGTCCGCGTGGCCGACCACGAGGGGGAGCAGCGAGAACTCGCGCAGGGTGCGCTGCAGGAACGGGAGGTGGACCTCGAGGCTGTGTTCCGCGGCGTGCGCCCGGTCGTCGACGGCGACGTCCGACAGCGCGAGGACCGCGTGGCGGGTCTCGTCGTCGATGGTCACGGAGCCGAGCGGGGTGACCCACTCGTCGGCGGAGGTGGTGGCCAACCCGCGGACGGGTACGCGGTGCGCGGGGCCGAGCAGCACGACCCGGTCGATCCGTTCCCGGGCGGCGCCGAGCGTGGCGTACCCGAACCCGGCCACCGGCCCGGAGTAGGCGTATCCGGCGTGCGGGACGATGAGCGCCTTCGGGGTCGGGCCGATCGCGTCGGTGGCTATTAGCCGGTCGACCCGCGCCGCGAGAACGTCGGGATCGGCGGGGTAGAAGGTGCCGGCGACGGCCGGTGGTCGGCGGCGGGTCGTGGCGGTCACCGCCCGGTTCCGATCTCCGCGAGGCGAATGGGCCGCCGGCGTGCGCCCCACGTCCCCGCGGGACCGTCGAACCGCCCCGCGACGCGGGTGTCGCAGACCGCGCATCGTCCGTCGTCGGTCAGCCGGTAGGCGCCGAGCTGATACCAATCCCGCTCGATCAGCACCGTCCCGCATTCGGGACATGTGGTGCTGCCACCGTCGCGGTCGTGCACGTTTCCGGTGTACGCGTGACGGACTCCGTTGGCGAGCGCGAGGGTTCGGGCCCGGCTCAGCGTCGCCGGTGGTGTTGGCGCGACGTCGAGCATCTTGAAGTCGGGATGGAACGCGGTGAAGTGCATGGGGACCTCGGGTCCCAGATGCTCGACGACCCAGGACGTCATCTCGTTTAGCTCGTCGTCGGCGTCGTTCTTCCCCGGGATGAGCAGGGTCGTGATCTCGACCCAGACGTCGGTCTCGTGGACCAGGTACTCGAGGGTCTCGAGGACCGGGGCGAGGCGGCCGCCGCAGACGTGACGGTAGAAGTCGTCGGTGAATCCCTTGAGGTCGACGTTGGCGGCGTCGATGTGGGCGAAGAAGTCGCGGCGAGGCTGCTCGCAGACGTACCCGGCGGTGACCGCGACGGCGTGGATGCCTCGGGCTCGGCACGCGTCAGCGACGTCGACGGCGTACTCGAGGAAGATGACCGGATCGTTGTACGTGAACGCGACCGACCGGCACCCAAGCCGCTCGGCGGCCGCGGCGATGGTCTCGGGGTCCGCGGCGTCGGCCAGGGTGTCGAACTCCTTGGACTTCGATATGTCCCAGTTCTGACAGAAGCGGCACGCCAGGTTGCAGCCCGCGGTCCCGAACGACAACACCGAGCTGCCGGGGAGGAAGTGGTTCAGCGGCTTCTTCTCGATCGGGTCGACGCAGTAGCCGCTCGAGCGCCCGTACGTGGCCAGGACGATGGCGTCGTCTTGGCGGCCGCGAACGAAGCACACCCCCCGTTGGCCCTCATGGAGCTTGCAGGCCCGTGGGCACACGTCGCATTGGATGCGCCCATCGTCGAGCTCATGCCAGTACTGGGTCGGCACGACTGTGGACGAGATCCCCATAACCCCTATTCAACGCCCTCGGGGGCGACGACCTTCCCCGGCGGGGCCAACCCCGATCGGCCAAGCGGCAGGTGGCTTAGGGCCGCCAGCCGGCGGCCTTGCGCTCGGCGCAGGTGGGGCAGATCGGGTACCGCTTCGGGTCTCGGGTCGGGACCCACTTCTTGCCGCACAGCGCGACGATTGCCTCGCCGGTGATGTAGGCCCGTGTGATGTCGGCCTTCTTGGCGTAGTGCGCGAACCGGTCGTGGTCGCCGTCGTCGGTGACCGGACGGGACGGCGCCTCGACCGGTGCCGGCATCGTGATCGTCTCGGTTGCCACGACGGTGATCGTACCGCCCGTCCCGAGAACGCCCGAAGGCGACGGGTGGCGACGGATCCGACCGCACCGATGCCGCGTCGGGGATCCTGGTGCGGTCGGGCGTGACGGTCTCCCGCGCCGCGTGTGGTGTCGATACGCTCCCGGTTGGTGCGAGCCCTGTTGTACGGAGTGAAGCCCGAGGCGTGGGATCCGCCCTCGGGGGTGGAGGAGAACCCGCTGCTGCGCGGACTGGCGCACACCCCCATGCGCCTGACCGACCTGGCTGACCCCGGGTTCTTGCTGCCGGACTGGGTCGTCACCCGGCCCCGCCTCACTGGGATCTGCGGTTCGGACTCCAAGCAGGTGTTTATGGACTGGGGTGAGGTCGGCTCACCCGACAACCCGATGAAGGCGTTCTTCTCGCTCCCGCAGGTGCTCGGCCACGAGGTCGTCGCGGACGTCACCGAGCTGGGACCGGACGCCGAGGGCCTCGACGTGGGCGACCGCGTCGTGCTCAACCCGTGGCTGTCCTGTGGCCCCCGCGGGATCTCGCCGGTCTGTCCCGCGTGCGCTAACGGCGACTACAGCCTGTGCGCGAACTTCGCCGTCGGTCCCATCGCCCCCGGGATCCACACCGGGACGTCGCGCGACGCCAGCGGCGGCTACGCGCAGCTCATGCCGGCCCATGACTCCATGCTGTTCAAGGTTCCGGCCGGCGTGCCGGACGAGCTGGCCGTCTTCGCCGACCCCTTCGCGGTCAGCCTCCACGCCGTGACCCGCCACCCGCCACCGGCCGGCGGCAAGGTGATGGTGTACGGCGCGGGCGCGCTCGGCACGTGTGCCACCGCCATCCTGCGGTCGCTGTACCCCGAGGTCGAGGTCCTGGTCGTGGCTCGCTTCGAGGCCCAGGCGGCGCTCGCCCGGAAGCTGGGCGCCACCGTGATCGGCCACGAGCCCGCCCTGCGGGTAATCGAGGAGGCGGCAGCATGGTCGGGTGGCGTCCTCCAAGCCGCGGACGGGCTGCCGATGGCGTATCCGGGCGCGATCGATGTCGTCTACGACACGATCGGCAAGCGCGAGACCTTCGAGGTCGGGTC
>DAIMHT010000163.1:0-4384 GCA_036723155.1 Actinomycetota bacterium | reverse complement strand
CCGAGCAGGCCAGCGCCGAGATGCACGCCGACGCCACGACGACCCAGCTGCGCGAAGTGGAACGGGCCGTCGAACGCGCCCGCGGCGCGGCGCGCCACGCCGGCCAGGAAGCCCAAACGGCCCGCACCCGGACCAAGGATGCCCGCCAGGCCGCCGATCGCGCCGAGCAACGGGTGCGGCGAGCCGAGCAGCACCTCCGAGAGCTCGAAGCGCCGTGAGCCCGGTTGCGTCCCGGTCGGAGCGGACCCCGTTTCACCCCGTCCCCCGCCGGGTACCGCTGGTAGAACGGCTTCGGCGAGGACCAACCGTGACACGCGATCGAGGAGCGCCGACATGACCGACGTCAGCACAGGAACGAAGGCCAGCGCGACGATCACGATCGGCGGCGACCTCACCGTCCGTCGGCTCGGGTTCGGCGCCATGCGGATCACCGGTCCCGGCATCTGGGGCGAGCCCCCCGATCACGACGAGGCCGTCCGGGTGCTCCGCCGGGCCGTGGACCTCGGCGTGAACCTGATCGACACCGCCGATTCGTATGGTCCCCACGTCAGCGAGCGGCTGATCGCCGAGGCCCTCTCCCCGTATCCGGACGATCTGGTCATCGCGACCAAAGGCGGCCTCCTTCGCGACGGCCCCAATCAGTGGCGTCCCGACGGGCGCCCCGAGCATCTCCGCGCCGTCTGCGAGGAGAGCCTGCAGCGCCTCCGGTTGGACACGATCGCGATCTACCAGTTCCACCGGCCCGATCCCCAGGTCCCGCTCACCGACTCGATCGGCGCCCTCGTCGACCTCCAGCGCGAAGGGAAGATCCATCATCTCGGGATCTGCAACGTGACCGAGGCCGAGCTCGACGAAGCGATCGGCGTGGCGCCGATGGTGTCGGTGCAGAACCGCTACAGCGGGGTCGATCGCAGCTCGGATTCCCTCGTCGATCGCTGCGAGCGTGACGGACGGGCGTTCCTCCCGTGGGCACCACTCGCGTTCGGTCAGGTCGGCAGCGATGCGGGCATCGGAGCGATCGCCCGAGCGCATCAGGCGACCCCCCACCAGGTCGCGATCGCATGGCTCCTGGCCCGCTCCCCGGTGATCGTCCCCATTCCCGGCACGGGCTCGACGGCGCACCTGGAGGAGAACATGGGCGCGGCGACCCTGGAGCTGTCCCCGGACGAGATCGCCACCCTCGCGGCCGGCTCGGGCGGGACCTGACCCGCAGGCACGCCGACCCGTCGGGACCGCGCTCGGTGTGACCCGTTGGGGCACCGAACACCGTCCGGCTGAGGGTGATCCGCGCCGTCGCCCGATGACCCGGCCGGGAGCGCCGCGGCCGCGACACTGGACGTCATGACGCACGATTGGGACATGATCGGCCGCATCGCGGTCGCGTTCGGGTTGAGCTTCGCCATCGGCTTCGAGCGGGAGGTCCGGGGCGGCCCCGCGGGTGATCGCACCTTCGCGCTGGTCGGGACCGCGGCCGGCGCGATCGGGGTCGTCGCCGCGGCGCTCAGCGCGGGCAACGCCATCGCGGGGGTGGTCACCGGCGTCGGCTTCATCGGCGGTGCCCTGTTGTTCCGCGGCGAGGCGGGCGCCGTGCGGGGAATCACGAGCGCGTCCGCGGTGCTCGCCACCGCCACGATCGGTGTCCTCGCCGGCACCGGCTACCTCGTCGTCGCGACCGTCACCACCGCGCTGGTGCTCCTCGCGCTCGAGTGCCGCTATCTGCCGGTCCTCAAGTACCTGGATTCCCGGCGCTACGTCGGCCGGGTGCGAAGCGACGACGAGCCGCCGGGCGCCCATCGAGGGCGCCGCCACCGGCCTCCCGAATCGTCGGAGCCCGCCGGGTGACGCCGCGGCGCCGGCCGGTCAGGCCGAGTGCGCCGCGATCTGACCCCGAGCGACGGCGTCGCGGAGCGCGGCGTGGTCCCGGACCGTCTGGTCGGCGTACGTGACCGCGAACCGGGTGACGGCCCGGTCGAAGCGGTCTCCCTTCCCGAGGTACCCGGCGATCTGGGGGGCGCTGCCGGCCCGGGCGTGGGCCCGAGCCAGCGTCCAGCCGCACAGCCGCAGATAGTCACGAAACACGCGACGGCTCATGGTGGCGAAGTCGGCGGACGCCTTCATGTCGCGCAGCTGACGGACGTAGAAGTCGGCGTCGTCGGCCTCGGCCCAGCCGAGGAAGATGTCGCTGTCGGCCTGCATGACCCGCTGTCCGGTGACGACGCGCCGACCTTGGCGTTTCACCGGCTTCGTGGCCCAGAACGGCGCCAGGACCGACGGGTCGGCCTCCTTGATCTGCAAGAACAGCGGCTCGCCCATGTCGCTGACGAGCAGCGCGACGAAGCAGCGGGTCCCGACGCTGCCGACACCGACGACCTTGAGCGCGAAGTCGTGCACCGTGAACCGTTGGAGCAGCAGCCGCCGATCGTCGGAGAGGCTGTCGCGGTAGGTGGCGAACAGGCGGCGGAGCTGGTCGGCGTGCTCATCCATCGTCACGTGCGAGACGACCGGAGGGTGATCGATGATCCGCCAGTCCCCGGCGCGGGTCAGCTCGGTCAAGGACGGCAGCGCGGTCGCCGAGGTCTGCGCCTTCGCGGCGTCGAAGAGCTGCTCCAGCTTCCCCCGGGACCGCTTCCGGAGCAGGACCTTCGTCGCCTGCTCGTCGGCCCGCGAGTACCAGGTGGCCATGACGGTCATCCGCGCGAACCGTCGCATGGCGGTCCGGTAGGCGCGGACCCCCGCGGTCGCGGCCTCCCGCCCCGCGGACCGGCTGAGCCGCGCCTCCCGACCCGCGAGCACCGCGCTGGTCGCGAGGCGCTTGATGTCCCACTCCCAGGGGCCGGCCAGCGTCTCGTCGAAGTCGGTCACGTCGAAGAGCAGGTTGCGTTCCGGGGAGGCGAACACACCGAAGTTGGCGATGTGCGCGTCTCCGCAGGCCTGCACGATGATCCCGGTGACCGGGGTGGTCACCAGGTCGTGGGCCATGACCACCGCCGCGCCCCGGAGGAACGCGAACGGTGACTCGAGCATGCGGGCCCACCGGATCGGCACCAGCTCCGGGATCCGGGTCCGGTTCTGCTCGCTCAGCAACGCCAGCGGATCCGGCCGGTCCGCGCCGGCCGTCCAGGTCGCGTGGCTCGACCGGGGCACGGCGGACCGCAGCTGGCGGCCCGCGGCCCGACGCGGGGCCGCAGCGCGGGCGGCCTCGCGCGGGCTGGGGCGTGGGCCACGTCCTCGAGCGCTGATGCCGTCAACGTAGCGCCACCGTGCCCCGCCCTCCGGGGGCCTCCGGGCCACGGGCGGCGTCGCGCAGCGGCCCGTAGAGTGACGGCGTGACCGCCACCCCCACTACCGACCTGTCGGTCGACGCCATCGACTTCGGCGACATGAGCCTGTGGGAACGCGACGACTGGCCGGGCATGTTCGCGTCCCTCCGCCACAACCGTCCGGTGTCGTGGCACACCGAACCCGAGATCCCCGGCCTCACCCTGGGACCCGGAGCCGGGTTCTGGTCCCTCGTCCGCTACGACGACGTCGTGCATGCCAGCCGCCACCCTGACGTGTTCATCTCCGGTCAAGGGACGAACATCCCCGACTTCCCACCCGAGGTGTACGAGTTCCTCGGGTCGATGATCAACATGGACCCGCCCCGCCACACCCAGTTCCGGCTGATCGTCAACCGGGGCTTCACGCCTCGTCGGGTCGCCGCCATCGAGCAGAGCGTCCACGACCGGGCCCGTTCCATCGTCGAGGCGGTCGCGGCGAAAGGGTCGTGCGACTTCGTCACCGAGATCGCCGCGCCGCTCCCGCTGCAGATCATCTGCGACATGATGGGAATCCCGGAGTCGGACTACCGCTGGATCTTCGACCAGACCAACATCGTCCTCGGCGCGAGCGACCCGGAGTACGGCGGCGAGATCACCGCCGCGTTCCTCGCCGCCCAGGAGCTCTGGCGGTACGCGCAAGAGCTGCGCTCAGCGCGGCTCGCCAACCCGGGCGACGACATCACCACCGCGATCTCCCAAGCCGACGTCGACGGCCACAGCCTCACCTCGGAGGAGTTCGGCTCCTTCTTCGTCCTCCTCGTCGCCGCCGGCAACGAGACGACCCGCAACGCCATCAGTCACGGGATGAAGGCCCTCACCGACAACCCGGATCAGCACCGGCTGTGGCTCGACGACTTCCCCGGCATCGCACCCACCGCGGTCGAGGAGATCATCCGCTGGGCGACACCGGTCATCCACTTCCGACGGACCTGCGTCGCGCAGGACGTCGAGCTCGGCGGGACTCGCATCGAAAAGGGCCAGAAGGTCGTCCTCTGGTACAACTCGGCGAACCGCGACGAGCAGCACTTCGACGACCCGTACCGCTTCGACGTGCGCCGCACCCC
>DAIMHT010000162.1:0-4397 GCA_036723155.1 Actinomycetota bacterium | reverse complement strand
GTCGCGGCGGTGCTGTTCGCGGTCGGGGCGGTCACGGGAACCGTGCTCTCGTTCGAGATGGGCCTGTTGTGGCCGGGCCTGATCCGCCGCTTCGGTCAGGCCTACGGCATCCCGTTCGTCATCGAGGCGCTGTTCTTCTTCCTCGAGGCGATCTTCGTGGCCATCTACATCTACGGCTGGAAGCGGATGCGCCCCTGGCCGCACTTCTGGGCCGGGATACCGGTCGTCCTGTCCGGCATCGGTGGCACGTTGTCCGTGATCGCCGCCAACTCCTGGATGAACGCCCCCGGGGGGTACACGCTGCGTCACGGGCGGGTCGTCGCGGTCGACCCGATGAAGGTGATCTTCAACGGCGCCTTCTGGCACGAGAGCGTCCACATGCTCCTTGCCGCCTACATCGTCGCCGGGTTCCTCGTCGGAGGGGTGTACGCCGCCGCGATGCTTCGCGGCCGCCGCGACCGCTATCACCGGATCGGCTTCCTCATCCCGTTCACCGTGGCGGCCATCGCGATGCCGTTCCAGATCGTGGTCGGGGACTCCGCAGCGCGGTGGGTCTTCAACAACGAGCCGGTGAAGTTCGCGGCGATGGAGCTGGTCCCCAAGACGACCCAGAACGCGCCGGAGACGATCGGCGGCTACGCGTCGGCCGACGGCCGGGTGCACGGCCCCAAGCTCGCGATCCCCGGTGTCGCGTCGTTGCTGTCGGGGTGGAGCACCGCGACGACGGTGAAAGGCTTCGATTCGGTCCCGTCCGTGGACCGTCCGCCGGTCACGATCGTGCATCTGGCCTGGGACGTCATGGTCGGGCTCGGGACCGCGCTGTTGGGCTTGGCGGCCTGGTTCGCGCTGCTGTGGCGACGTCGGCGGGACCTCACCCGTTCGACGTGGTTCCTGCGGGCCGCGTCGGTCGCCGGTGTTGCGGCGCTGGTCACGATGTGGGCCGGCTGGACGGTGACCGAGGTCGGGCGTCAGCCCTACATCGTCTACGGGGTGCTGCGAACCCGAGACGCGGTCACCCGGGCCGGTGGCGTCTGGCTCAGCCTCGCCGCGGTGTTCGTGCTGTACACGCTGCTGGCGGTCGCCACGTTCCTCGTCCTGCGCAGCATGGCCCGCCGGTGGCGACGGGTCGACGCCGCCGGCGTGGACGACAGCGATGTCCCGTACGGGCCGGCTCGGGTCCTCGATCCCGTCTCGCCACCACCGTCGACGACGCGCGCCCGATGAGCGACGTCGCCGCCACCATCCTCTTCCTTGGTGTGACGCTCTACGCCGTCCTGGGGGGCGCGGACTTCGGTGCCGGCTTCTGGGACCTCACCGCGGGTGGCGTCGCCCGCGGTCGACGGCCGCGGGCGCTCATCGACGCGGCCCTCGGCCCGGTGTGGGAGGCCAACCACGTCTGGTTGATCTTCTGCCTGGTGGTCCTCTGGACCGCGTTCCCGGGAGCGTTCGCCGCGATCATGGACACGCTGTACCTGCCGCTGGCGATCGCCGCGGTGGGGATCGTCGCCCGAGGCGCCGGCTTCGCGTTCGGGAAGGTGTCCGAGACGCTGTCCGAGCAGCGGATCTACGGTGCCGTGTTCGCGGTGTCGTCGGTGATCACCCCGTTCTTCCTCGGCGCGGTCGCGGGTGGGATCGCATCCGGCCGCGTTCCCAGCGCCGGCGGCGGCGATCCGATCGCGAGCTGGGTGAACCCGACGTCGATGCTCGGGGGCGCCCTCGCGGTCGTGGTGTGCGCCTACCTGGCCGCGGTGTACCTCGTCGCCGAGGCGAACCGCCTCGGACTCCCGGACCTCGAGCAGTACTTTCGGCGGCGCGCCATCGCGGCCGGGGTCGTGGCGGGCGCGGTGGCCCTCGCCGGCATCTTCGTGCTCCGCGACGACGCCCCCCGGCTCTTCCACCACCTCACCGGAGTCGCGCTGCCGCTCGTGGTCGTCTCGGCCCTCTCGGGGCTGGCGGCGCTGACGGTGCTGGGCCGCGGCGTGCCCCGGGCCGGCCGCTACCTGGCCGCGGCGGCGGTCGCGGCCGTCATCGGCGGTTGGGGCGTCGCGCAGTACCCGTTCATCCTGGGCACCCACCTGACGCTCGGCGCCGACGCGGCCCCCGACTCCACCCTCACGGCGGTCGCGGTGGTGTTCGCCGCCGCGGCCATCACCTGTGTGCCCTCCCTCGTCTACCTGTACGTGCTCGGCCAGCGCGGCCAGCTCGACAGCCACTGAGCCGGGCCGCGACCCTCCCGGCCGATGCTGCCCACGCCGGTGAAACCAGGTTTTCCTTCCCGGCGGCGGGGGCACCACGACGGGAACCGGACCCGGACCACCCGGTCACCGATCGGTTCGACCCGGCTCGAGGTCTTGTGCCATAACGTCAAGGGCGCGAGCAGGATGTTGAGAGGGGAGCGGGGGTGAGCGACGAGGCCCTCGAGATCGCGGAGCATCACCGGTGGTCGGTCGGCCGCGTCTTGCTGCTCGCCGCGACCGGCATCTGCCTGTATCTCCTGGCGCCGAGCATCGTCGAGGTCTTCTCGGCCTGGGAGCGCCTCGACCGGTTCAACCCCATCTGGCTCATCGTGATCGTCGCCTGCGAGACCGCGAGCTTCGGTTGCATCTGGGCGTTGCAACGCATCGTCATGCCGGACGTGGGCTGGTTCGACGGCGCCATGAGCCAGCTCGTCGGCAACGCCTTCAACCGCATCACGCCCGGTGGCGGCGCCACGGGAACGGCGCTGCAAGCCCGCCTGCTCGCCGACGCGGGTCACGACCTCACGGGGGTCGCGACGGCCCTGACCACCGAATCGTTGATGATCACGCTCGCCATCCTGGTCCTCCCGGTGTTCAGCCTCCCGGCGATCATCGCCGGGCTGGACGTGCCCGGCAGCCTCGCCGATGCCGCCTGGATCGGTGTCCTCGTCTTCGTGGTCGTGTCGCTCGCGGGTGTCTGGATGCTGCGCAGCGAACGGCCCCTCTGTCGTCTCGGCAACGGCTTGGCCTGGATCGCGAACCAGCTCCGGCGCCATCAGCCGCCGATCGAAGGCCTCGGCGAGCGACTCATCGTCCAACGCGACCGGTTGCGCGAAGCCGTCGGCTCGGAGTGGCTCGCGGCCGTTGCCGCCACCGTCGGACGTTGGGTCTTCGAGTACCTCGCGCTCCTCGTCGCGCTGAACGCCATCGGCGCGCAACCCGACCCGACCCTCGTGTTGCTGTCCTTCAGCACCGCGTCGCTTCTCGGGCTGCTGCCGTTCACCCCGGGCGGGCTCGGTTTCGTCGAGGCCGGACTCACCGGGACGTTGGCGCTCGCTGGGGTCGGGGCCTCCGACGCGGTGCTCGCCACGCTGATGTTCCGTCTGGTCTCGTTCTGGCTGCCCCTGCCGGTCGGCCTCGCTGCCGCATTCTTCTACCGCCGCCGCCATCCACGCCGGGATCACCCAGCCGATGCGGCCCCGGGACCGGCGGCGCGGCACACTCGCCGGCGTGACCAGTGACCGGGTGCGGCGTCCGGTGGTCGCCGCAGCCATCGACGGGGTGTGCCTCGTCGTGTTCGTGCTCCTGGGGCGGAGCAGCCACGGCCTGAACGGTGGGAGCAACTGGTTCCTGACCGTGCTGTGGCCGTTCGTGGTCGGCTGGTACGCCGCGGCGCTCGTCACCCACCTCTACCGCGCCCCAACCCACCCGCGGCTGCGGGCGGCCGCCACGGTGACGCTGGGAGTGGTGCTCGCGTTACTCGTCCGAGTCACGGCCACCAGCCGGTCGACGCCGGTGGTGTTCGGCATCGTCGCGTTCAGCTTCTTGATGCTGACGACCGTCGGGTGGCGCGTCGCGGCACGGTTCGCGGCCCGGCTCCGAGTCCGGGTCTCGGCCTGAGCGCGGCACCCGTCTGACGATCGCGCCTCGTCTCGCACCGGTCGTCGCACCGAACCACCGGCGCCGCGGTCAGGCCGTCAAGCGCGCCAGCAGCGCGCCCGGGATGACCTTGCCGACCTCGGTGCGCGGGAGCTGATCGACCGGCACGAACCGCACCGGGACCTTGTACGGGGCGAGCTCGGCTCGGCATCGGGCTTCGAGCCGCTCGTCGACCGGACCGACGATGAACGCGACCGGGACCTCACCGAGGCGCTCGTCGGGCGCGCCGACGACGGCGGCGTCGACGACGCCGGGCACGGCGCGCAGGACCTCCTCGACCTCACCCGGGTACACCTTGAGGCCGCCGCGGTTGATCATCTCCGACACGCGTCCCTCGATCCAGACGAACCCGTCGTCGTCGATCCGGGCCAGGTCGCCGGTCCGGAACCACCCGTCGGGATGGAGCCGGTCGTCGGCGCTCGTGGCGGTCGTGTCGGTGCCGACGGTACGGCCCGTTCGCACCTCCAGCTCACCGTCGACGATCCGGACCTCCACCCCGGC
>DAIMHT010000161.1:0-4398 GCA_036723155.1 Actinomycetota bacterium | reverse complement strand
GTACGTGAGCACGATCCTGACCTTGCTGCCCGGGGACCTCATCTCCACCGGGACGCCCGGCGGCGTCGGGGCCGGGATGAGCCCGCCGGTGTTCCTCCGGCCGGGCCAGGTGGTCCGGACCGTGATCGACGGGATCGGAGCGCTCGTCAACGAGTGCGTCGCCGAGCCCGCGACCCCACCCGCCCGCTAGCGCGACCCGGGCCGGTCAGCCCACCCGGTACCGGTGCACCGCGAGCGCGGTGAACACGCTGACGATGACGACCCACCAGATCGCGAAGTGGCCCGCGGCGGTGGTGAGATGCGTGTGGCTGATCGCGAACAGCGTCTTGTCGCCCAGCGCCAAGCCCCGGGCGGTGTCGATGGCGGAGGTGATCGGGTTCCAGCGCGCCACCAGCTGCATCCAACCCGGGAGCCGAGACACCGGCGCGAACGCCGAGCTGGTGAACACGAGGGGCAGGATCGGGATGAACACCGCCGGCTGGACCGTCTCGGGATCCTTGACCGCCAACCCGATCCAGGCCGAGAACGCGGTGAGGGCCATCCCGAACAACACGACCACGATCACCATCCCCACCGCGGCCAGGACCCCGTTGTGGAACGAGAACCCGATCGCGAGGGACGCACCGACGAGGAGCAGGGACTGGATGGCGAGGCGCAGGCTGTCGCTGGTGGTGCGCCCGACGAGGAACGCCGACCGGGCGATCGGCAACGAGCGGAACCGGTCGATCATGCCCGACTGGAGGTCGTACGCGATGCCGACGCCGGAACCCATCGCCGAGAAGGTGATCGCCTGGACCAGCACGGCCGGGACGACGAAGTCCTTGTAGCTGGTCCCGCGGCCCACGCTGGCGATGGCGCCGAACACGAACGCGAACAGCACCAGCTGCATCAGCGGCTGGATGGTCGAGAACACGATGAGGCCGGGGCTGCGCAGCACCTTGCGCAGGTTGCGGCCCGCGATCAACCCGATGTCGGCGACGACACGCCGGGGGGGCAGCGCCGCCCGGGCGTCGACGGTCATCGGAGGGGCTTCGGCGACGAGCTGCATCGTCAGGTCGGTATCCGACGACGGGGCCGGGGCTCGGGCGCGTCGGGACGGGCCTCTTCGGCGACATGACCGGTCAGGCTGAGGAAGACGTCGTCGAGCGACGGGCGGCGCAACCCGAGATCGGCGACCGGCACCCCGGCGGCGTCCAGGGCCCGGACCGCGTCGACCAACGCGAGGGCGCCGGCCTGGACGGGGACGAGGACCGTCCCGAGCTCGGCGTCGATGGTGATCTCGGACTTCGGGACGCTGAACGCCGACGCGAGCGTCGCCGCGGCATCGTCGACGCGGCCCCGGTCCGCGACGCGCAGGTCGAGGACGTCGCCGCCGACCTTCGTCTTGAGCTGGTCGGCGGTCCCCTCGGCGATGATCTGTCCCCCGTCGATGACGCTGATCTGCTGGGCCAGCTGATCCGCCTCTTCCATGTACTGGGTGGTGAGCACGATCGTCGTGCCCTCGTCGCGCCGGTCGGTGATGACGTCCCAGAGCCGCAGCCGGCTGCGAGGGTCGAGCCCGGTGGTGGGCTCGTCGAGGAACAGCACCGCCGGCGTCGCGATCAGGCTCGCCCCGAGGTCGAGGCGGCGTCGCATCCCACCGGAGTAGCCGCGCATCACCCGGTCGGCGGCGTCGGCGAGGTCGAACGCGTCGAGGAGTGCTTCGGCGCGCTGCTGGGCGACCCCCTTGCTCAGGCGGCCGAGGCGACCGACGAGGACGAGGTTCTCCCGTCCGGTGAGGTCCTCGTCGACGGCGGCGAACTGGCCCGTGAGGCCGATGACCGCCCGGACGTGCTGGGCCTCGCGGACGACGTCGTACCCCGCGACTCGGGCTTGCCCGCCGTCGGGTCGCAGCAGGGTCGACAGGATCCGGATGATGGTCGTCTTGCCCGCGCCGTTCGGTCCGAGGAGCCCGACCACGGTGCCCTCCGGCACCACGAAGTCGACACCTCCGAGCGCGACGAACGAGCCGAACCGCTTGACCAGCCCTTCGACCACGACACCCGTCGAATCCACGACGAGCGAACCTACCGGCTGCCCTGGCCCCGCCCGACCGGATGGCCCGGTCGACCCCGCGCCTCCTCTCCCCCTGCCCGCCCGGCTTGCCGCCGAATTCGTTTCGCACCTAACCTTTCGCTACCTATGGAAGAGGCGCTCGGTCGGCAGCTGGCCATCACGGGCCGCATGGTGCGGGAGCGCTTCGACGGCTGCTTGAACGAGCACGGCGCGAGCTTGACGACCTGGGCCGTGCTCCGCAGCGCCCACGACGAGGATGGCCTCAGCCAGCGGGAGCTGGCGTCGCGGATGAGCATCGAGAGCCCGACGCTGGTGCGTCACCTCGACCGGCTGGAGGAGGAAGGGCTCGTGGTGCGTCGCCGCGACGAGCAGGATCGCCGGGTGGTCCGCGTCGGGCTCACGCCCGCCGGCCATCGGCGCTACGCCGAGCTGCGCGACGTCGCCGCGAGCGTCGACTCCCAACTCCGCGCCCTGTTGGACCACGATGAGATCGAGATCCTCGAACGGGCGCTGCGCCGAATCCGCGACCAGTGGCACCCGAACGCCACCTTGACCAGGAGAGCGTGAACCCATGTCGACCGACCCCACCGCTGGACCGCCGACGGACGCCGAGACCGTCGTGCAGACCGAGGGTCTCACGAAGGTGTACCCGGGCGGCCTGAAGGCCGTGGACAGCCTCAA
Source organism: Actinomycetota bacterium (assembly GCA_036723155.1). Lineage (GTDB taxonomy): Bacteria > Actinomycetota > Acidimicrobiia > IMCC26256 > PALSA-555 > PALSA-555. The sequence continues at coordinate 1,662 of DAIMHT010000161.1, read as the reverse complement.
CCTGTCGTTGACCCGAGGCGAGATCTTCGGTCTCCTCGGCCCGAACGGGGCCGGCAAGACGACCACGGTCGGAATGTTGACGACGATGGTCGTCCCGACCGCGGGACGGGCCTGGGTCGGCGGCGTCGACGTGATCGCCCACCCCGCGCTGACCAAGCAGAGCATCGGCGTGGTGCCGCAGAGCAACACCCTCGACCGGTCCCTGTCGGTCTGGGAGAACCTCTACTTCCACGGTCGCTTCTTCGGGATGTCGGCGCACGAAGCCCGCACCGAGGCCGACTACCGGCTGCAGCAGTTCCGGCTCGTCGACTGGGCGAAGGCGCCGGTCCTGGCGCTCTCGGGAGGGATGGCGCAACGACTCATGGTCGCCCGCGCCATCTTGCACCGGCCCGCGATCTTGTTCCTCGACGAGCCGACCGCGGGCCTCGATCCGCAGAGCCGGCTCGCGCTCTGGGACATCCTGGGTGAGCTCCACGCCGCCGGCGAGACGATCCTGCTCACGACCCACTACATGGAAGAAGCCGACCAGCTCTGCAACCGGGTCGCCATCATGGACCACGGGCACATCCTCGCTCTCGACACCCCGGCCGAGCTCAAGAAGGCGGTGACGGCCGACACCATCGTCACCGTGTCCTCCGACGGGGACCTCGCCCAGCTGGAGCGGCTCTTGGCCGATCAGATCAAGGGGGTCCACGAGACCCGCCGCCAGAACGGCTCCGTCGTGCTGAACGTGGCCGGAAGCCGCGGCATCCTGCCCGAGGTCGTCAACGCCGCCGAGCACGGAGGGTTCAACGTCACCGACCTGTCGATCGCCGAGCCCACGCTCGAGACCGTCTTCATCACGCTCACCGGAAAGGACCTGCGCGACTGATGACCACCGCCACGACATCCCCCACCGGTGCGGCCGAGGCCGGGACCGGCCGCGCCACCCGCAGCGCGGTGCAAGCCAGCCAAGCCGCGTTCAAGGCGCTGCTGCTGCGCGACGTCACCGTGCTCCGCAAGAACTTGAAGGAGTTCATCCCCCGGACCGTCCTGCAGCCGTTCCTGCTGGTGTTCGTGTTCACGTTCGTCTTCCCGAAGATCGGCCAGGGGATCGGCGCCAGCCACGGCGGACCCGGCGCGGCGTCGTTCGCGACGCTCCTCGTCGCCGGGGTCGTCGGGATCACGATCCTGTTCCAGGGGATCCAGTCGGTCGCGCTCCCGATGGTCCAGGAGTTCGGGTACACGAAGGAGATCGAGGACCGGGTGCTCGCTCCGATGCCAGTGTCGCTGGTGGCGTTGGCCAAGGTCACCTCCGGCGCGCTGCAAGGACTCCTCGCGGCGCTGATCGTGTTCCCGATCGCCGCGGTCGTCCCGGCCAACCCCGTCCACCTGCACGTGCACTGGCTGGTGCTCCTCACCCTGACTCCCCTCGCCTGCATCAGCGGCGCCGCGCTCGGGCTCACCTTCGGGACCCGCTTCGAGCCCCGGACGGTGCCGATCATGTTCGGCGTCGTCGTGATCCCGCTGACGTTCCTCGGCTGCGTCTACTACTCGTGGGTCGCGCTGACACCGATCAAGGCCGCCGGCATCTCGTGGTTGAAGATCCTGGTGCTCGTCAACCCACTCGTGTACATGAGCGAGGGCTTCCGGGCCGCGCTCACGAACGCCAACCACATGTCG
>DAIMHT010000160.1:0-4401 GCA_036723155.1 Actinomycetota bacterium | reverse complement strand
GGCATCCAGACCCGCGCCGAGCGCGACGGCGACGAGTGGATCCTGAACGGCCAGAAGGTCTGGACCTCCGGCGCCCACTACAGCGACATCGGGGAGATCATCACCCGCACGTCCACCGACAAGCCGAAACACAAGGGCCTGACGATGTTCGTCGTCGACATGAAGGCACCCGGCGTCGACGTGCGCCCCTTGCGACAGATGACCGGTGGGGCCTCGTTCAACGAGGTGTTCTTCTCCGATGTCCGGGTGCTCGACACCCATCGGCTCGGCGACGTCGACGAGGGCTGGTCGGTCGCGCTCACGACGTTGATGAACGAGCGCGCTTCGATCGGGGGTGGAGGGGCCGCCGGTTTCAACATCAGCCTGACTCGCCTCCGCGAGCTCGCGCTCCACTACGCCCTCGACGACGACCCGATCGTCCGCCAGCGGCTGGCTGACATCTACATCCGGATGACGGTGGCCCGGTACACGAACCTGCGGGCGATGGCGAAGATCCGCGCCGGCCAGCTCCCCGGGCCGGAGATGTCGATCGCGAAGCTCGCCCTGACCCAGAACATGCAACGAGTCGCGCAGACCCTCGGGGAGCTGCTCGGCCCCCGACTCGTCGCGGACAGCGGTGAGTGGGGCACCTTCGCCTGGTCGGAATTCGTGCTCGGTATCCCGGGGATGCGAGTTGCCGGGGGCACCGACGAGGTGATGCGGAACATCGTCGGTGAGCGGGTGCTCGGTCTCCCGAAGGAGCCCCCCGGCCCGGGCGGGCGCTGAGCGCCGGTGCTCCCCTTCGAGCGACTCCGGGCCCTCGCCCGCTACGCCGGGGATGACACCGGCCTGGTCGTGGAGGCCGCGGATTGCCTCGCTGACTTCGCGGTCGACCCCACTCAGCTCGTCACCGTCTGTCGACGACTCCTCGCCCATCATCCCAGCAGCGGTCCGCTGTGGTGGCTGTGTACCCAGGTCCTCACCGCGACCGACCCGAGCGGCGGCGCCCGCGAGGCCGTGCGGGCCCTCGAGCGCGACCGCACCGCGACGCGGCTCTCGTCGCTGCTGCCGTTTCCGCACGACGAGCCCATCGCGGTCCTCGGCTGGCCCGACGTCACCGGGGAAGCCCTCGCCGAACGCCCCGATCTCGACGTCGTGGTCGTCCGCACCGACTATCGGGCGCCTCGCGCCGCGGACCGGCGGGTGCGGGTGGTCGACGAGGTCGAGGCGATGGCCGCCTCCCCGAGCCACCTCCTCGTCGAGGTGCTCGCCGCCGGGCCGCAGACCGCGATCGTCCCCGACGGTGTCGGCGACCTGTACCGGTCCCTCGAGGGGGCCGCCTTGTGGCTCGTCGTCCCGGTCGGTCGGCTCTTGCCGCCACGCCTCTTCGACGTGCTCCACACCCAGGTGCGCGACGACCCCGACGTCGAGACCATTGAGGTGAGCGTCGCGGCGCAGACCGCCGGCCCCTGGGGCTTGGACGTCCCCGCCCGTCTCGGCGCGCACGTCAACTGCCCGGTCGCACCCGAGCTCCTCCGGATCTGAGATCCCTCGCGGACGTCGTGTGGCTCGCTACCGTGCGTTCGTGACCGAGATCCGCGCCGACACGGCCGAGGCTCGCGAGCCGGGACCGCAGGATCTGTCGACGATGTGTTGGCAGTGCGGCACCCCGATGCGCGAGGAACACGCCCACTACCGGTGTCCGGCCTGCGGCTGGCGGGACTCCTGCTGCGACGGGCCGTACTAACTCAGGCTTCGAGCTCGTACCCCTGCACGACGAAGCGCTTCGACCAGCGTCGGCGCAGCACCCGGCGGACGGCTGACCGGACCGGCGGGCACAGCAGCAGGAGCCCGAACGCGTCGGTGACGAACCCCGGGATGAGCAACAGGGCACCGGCGGCGGCCAGCAAGGCCCCGTCGGCCAGCGCCGCCCCCGGCACCTGGCGGCGTTCGACGTCGGTGACCGCCCGGCGAAGCGCCGCGATCCCCTGGGCCTTCACGACCACCGCTCCGACCGCGGACACCAAGATGAGCAGCCCGACGGTGTCGAGCGCCCCGATGCGGTGGGCGACCTCGATGACGACGGCGACCTCGACGATGACGACAAACACGACGAGGGCGAAGAGTCGCGGCACCAACTCAGCGTACCGGTGCTCATCGGGCCGACGATCGTCGGCGGCGCGGCAGCACCCGCCGGATGGCTCGCCGGGCTGGTCAGGCCTCGAGGGCGAGGGACGGCGGCTCATCGGAGTCGGGGTCCTCGACCAGCTCCAGGTCCCGGGTCCGCAGCTCGTCGATTCGGCGGAGCGGACGCTCGATGGTGTTGGTGCGGGTCCCGGCCAGCGCGGTGTACTCCTTGCTCGCGGCCTCGATCCGCTGCCCGACCTTCTCCATCTGGCCCTTGAACTTCCCCCACTGGTCCGAGAACTGGCCCAAGAGGCTGAGGATCTCGTCGGACGTTCGGGCGAGGCGCAGGTTCTCGACCATCTGGCGGATGAGCGCGAGGACCACGAAGAGCGTGAGCGGAGAGCAGAAGACGACACCGTGCCGGACGGCGTCGTCGAGGATGGCGTCGTCCTGCTCGTGGATGAACGCGTAGAGCTGCTCGTTCGGGATGAAGAGCAGCACGAAGTCGACGGTTCCGCCGCCGGCGTCGATGTAGTCCCGGTCGCTGAGCTCGCGGACCCGGGCTCTGACGTCGCGGAGGAAGTCGTCGCGGTACCGCTTGCGCTCGAGGTCGGTGGTGGCGTCACAGAACCGCACGTAGTTGTCGAGCGGGAACTTGACGTCCATGTGGAGCAGGAGCTTGTTGGGCAGGAAGAACGTGTAGTCGGGGATGCCCCGGCCGGTGTCCAGCGCCCGCTGCTTGCGGTAGTTGACGTTCTCGACGAATCCGGCGAGGCGAAGCACGTCTTCGGCCATCCGCTCACCCCACTGGCCTCGAGCCTTGGTGCTCGACAGGGCCTCGCGGAGGCTCTGGGTGGTGTGGAGCAGCGCCGCCAGGCCTTCGTGCTGGCGTGAGAGCTGGGCGTTCAGCTCCCCGAACGAGCGGGCCCGTTCCGCCTCGACCTGCTGGACCATCGCGGAGACGTCGTCGAGCTTGGCTGACATCGTGGAGAGCTGCTGGTCGATGAGTGACTTCTTGCCGTCGAGGTCCTTGCCCGCGAGCTCGCGCTCGGCGGTCAGGGCCTGGCGGTTGTGGGTGAGCACGTGGTCGATCGCGGCCTGCACCGCGGCGTCGCGCTGCTCGGCGAAGACCTGCTGGTGTTCCGCGGCGAGATGTCGCGAATCGGCGTCTTGGCGACGCAACACCCGCCACGCGACCACCGCCACGAGCACGGGTCCCACGAGTGCCACCACAATGGCGACCAACTGCATGGCTGTAGCGTCACACGGAGGTGTGACACCACCGCGGATAGCCCCTGACCTGCACAAACGCGGTGACGGGCCCTCCGCCCGGGGCCGACCGGCCCGGGACCCTCAGCCCGTGCCCGGTCTAGAAGGTGCCGCCGTCGACCGTGAGGCGCTGATCGGTGAGGTAGCGGGCCCCGTCGGAGACGAGGAACCGAACCACGTCGGCGACCTCCTCGGGGGTGCAGACGTGCCCGAACGGGGACCGACGGTCGAGGTCGTGGATGTCCTCGACACCCTGGGTCGCCCGCACCAGCCGGCGCCCCATCTCGGAGACGACAAGGCCGGGGGCGACCGTGTTGACGTGGATTCCGTGCTCGCGCTCCTCTTTGGCCAGGGTGCGGCCGAGGGCCTCGATCGACGCTTTCGCGACGTTGTACGGCACGGAGTGGGCGGCCATGAAGCTGGTCGCCACGCTGGAGATCATGACGATGTCTCCCCGAGGCCGGGTGCGCATCGTGGGCAGCACCAGCTGGCTGAGGATGAAGGCACCGAAGGCGTGGGTGCGCCAGACCCGGTCGAGCTCGGCAGGGTCGGTGTCACCGGTCTTCTGCCCGCGGCTGGCCATTCCGGCGTTGTTGATGAGGATGTCGACGCACCCGAAGTCGGAGAGAACGGCTTCGACCATGCGGGTGTCCGCCTCGGCGTCGTCGACGGACGCCTGGTACGCGCGAGCGCGACGACCGAGCGCCTCGATGGCGGCGACGGTCTCTTGGGCCGCGGCGTCGTCTCGCCGGTAGTTCACCGCCACGTCGGCCCCGTCGGCGGCGAGCCCCCGGGCGATCGCGGCTCCGATCCCCCGCCCTCCCCCGGTGACGAGCGCAACCCGTCCTTCGAGTCCCATCCGAGCTCCTCTCTCCTGGTCGAACGTCAGGCCCGACGCTCGGCGAGCCGCTCGGCACGCCGGGCGAGGCCGGGGGTCCCGAGCCGGGTGGCCCAGGCCTCGAACTGGTCGGTCGGCCCGACAAAACGCCAGTCGTCCACGGTTCCGACGGCCGCGTCGGTCCGGAG
>DAIMHT010000159.1:0-4466 GCA_036723155.1 Actinomycetota bacterium | reverse complement strand
CGTGATGTGGCAGTTCCAGCAGACCGTCGAAGGGATCCGCCAGGCCTGCGAGGCCCTCACGATCCCCGTGATCGGCGGCAACGTGAGCTTCTACAACGAGTCGCGGGGCGCGGACATCGACCCGACCCCCATCGTCGGCGTCCTCGGCCTCATCGATCGCCTCGACGTGATCCCGCCGCCGCCCGCGTTCGGACCGGGCCAGCGCATCGTCCTGCTCGGCGAGACCCGGGTCGAGCTGGGCGGCTCGGAGTGGGCGGCCGTGCACGGTCTCCGGGGCGGCGCGGCCCCGGTCGCGGACCTCGACACCGGCCGCCGCTTGCACCAGCTGATCCGGGAGCTGGTCGTCGAGCGGCTGGTCCGGGGAGTGCACGACTGCGCCGACGGTGGGATCGCGGTGACGCTCGCGGAGATGGCGATCGCCGGGGGCTCGGGATGTCGGGTCACGCCCGAACGCGCGGTGCCGCCGGCCGCCTGGTGCTTCGCCGAATCCGCGTCGCGGATCATCGTCGCGGTCGACGCGACGGAGATCCCTGCGGTGACGCGACGGGCACGCGACGCGGGGATCCCGGCGACTGAGCTCGGCGAGACCGGCGGTGCCCGACTGACGATCGACGGCGCGCTGGACGTGGCGTTGCCCGACGCGGCGCGGGCCTGGCGGGAGGCACTCCCCCGGGCGTTGGGCACAACACCGGCCGAGTAGCAGCCCGGTCGGGCGCGGCCCGCTCAGGCCGAGTCGATGACGTTTCGTTCCAGCCACGAGACGACGAGCGCCACCGATGCCTCGGCGGAACGATCGTGGGTCGGGACCCGCAGCTCGGGCGCGACCGGCTCCTCGTAGTGATCCCGATTCGGTCCACCGTCGACGAAGATCTCGACGAAGCCGGGCACCTCGGCGCGGAGTTGGTCCCGGGCGCTGCGGCGCGGGTCGTCGGCCGCGATGACCACGATCGCGCCGGTGGAGGTGAGGAGCCGGGCGACCCACCCGAGGGCGTCGATCGGCTCGCCGGAGGACAAGTGCGTCGCCACGTCGGGCTCGTCGACGAGGGCAGCCCGCACGCCGCGGGTTCGGAGCTCGGCGACGACCGCCACCGCGATCGTGGTCTTGCCGGCACCGGGGCGGCCGGTGAGCCAGACGCAAGCACCGGTACGTTCCGCCACGCTCGCCCACGCTACGTGGCCCGCGCCGGGTCGGGACGCGGGGCGGCCCGTGGGATACTGGACCCGGAATGGATGCCGGATCGACCGCCCCCAGTCTCGGCCACGCGTGTGGGGTGTTCGGGATCTACGCGCCCGGTCAACCGGTCGCGCACCTCACGTACCTCGGGCTCTACGCCCTCCAGCACCGGGGTCAGGAATCGGCGGGCATCGCGGTCAGTGACGGCGAGACCATCACGGTCGTCAAGGACATGGGGCTCGTGACGCAGGTGTTCGACGAGCGGCGGCTCGCCCCCCTCGACGGCCATCTCGCCATCGGTCACAACCGGTACTCGACGACCGGGTCGAGCACGTGGCGGAACGCCCAACCGGTCTACCGCTCGGTCGGGGACGCCGGGTTCGCGCTCGGTCACAACGGGAACCTGACGAACACCGCCGCGCTCGCGGGGCAGCTCGGGATGCTCCCGGGGTTGGCGGAGCCGTCGTCGGCCGTCGACTCCACCACCGACTCGGCCCTCATCGCCGAGCTGATCGCGCACGAGTACGCGCCCGAACCCCGCTCCGACGGCCGTGACCTCGAGCCCGCCCTCGAACGGGTGCTCCCCCGCTTGGAGGGCGGCTTCTCCCTCGTGCTCATGGACGACTCCCGCCTGATCGGGGTCCGGGACCGTCACGGCTTCTGGCCGTTGGTCCTCGGTCGGGTCGAGGGCGGCTGGGTCCTGGCGAGTGAGACCGCGGCGCTCGACATCATCGGAGCGCACGTGGTGCGCGAGATCGAACCGGGCGAGATGATCGTCATCGACGCGTCCGGGGTTCGCGAGCATCGCTTCGCCGAGCCGACCCCGCAGCTGTGCCTGTTCGAGTTCGTGTACTTCGCGCGTCCCGACAGTTACCTCTACGGGCGGAGCGTCCACGCCGCCCGGCGGCGCATGGGCGAGGAGCTGGCCCGCCAGGCTCCGGTCGACGGGGACATGGTGATGCCCGTGCCCGAATCGGGGATCCCCGCCGCGCAGGGCTACGCGCACGCGTCCGGCATCCCCTACGGGGACGGGCTGGTCAAGAACCGCTACGTCGGGCGCACGTTCATCGAGCCCAGCCAACGACAGCGGGTCGGTGGTGTGCGCCTCAAGCTCAACCCCCTTCCCGAGAACATCCGCGGCAAGCGCCTGGTCGTGGTCGACGACTCGATCGTGCGCGGAACGACGACGCGCCAGGTCGTCGCGATGCTGCGCGAGGCGGGCGCGGCCGAGGTGCACTTCCGGGTCTCCTCACCGCCGTACCGGTGGCCGTGCTACTACGGGATGGACACCGGTCGGCGCTCCGAGCTGCTCGCCGCGGATCTCTCCGTCGGTGAGATCGCCGACTACCTCAAGGTCGATTCGCTCGCGTACCTCGAGCTCGACCGGCTGACGGCCGCCACCGGGGCGCCACCCGACGGGTTCTGCACCGCGTGCCTCTCCGGTCGGTATCCGGTGCCGATCCCGGTGACGCTCGACACCAAGCATGTGCTCGAGCCCGCCCGGTCACCCGACGCCGACCCATCGCTGCCGGTCGGCGACGCGTTGCCGGCGTGAGTGCTCGCCGCGCGCGCGGCGCCGGGCTCACCTACGCGGACGCTGGCGTAGACGTCGCGGCGGGGGAGCAGGCTGTCGAGCGGATCAAGGACCATGTCCGTTCGACCTTCCGGCCCGGGGTGCTCGGAGACATCGGCGGGTTCGGTGGCCTCTTCGACCTCGGACGGCTCCCCTACCAGGACCCGCTGCTGGTGTCGTCGACCGACGGCGTCGGCACCAAGTCGCTCCTGGCCCGCCAGCTCGGGCGCTACGACACCATCGGCATCGACTGCGTCGCGATGTCGGTCGACGACATCGCCGCGCACGGCGCCGAGCCGCTGTTCTTCCTCGACTACATCTCGGTCGGTCAGCTCGTCCCCGACCTGATCGACGAGCTCGTCGCGGGCGTCGCCCGAGGGTGCCGGGAGGCCGGCTGCGCGCTGCTCGGGGGCGAGATGTCCGAGCACCCCGGGATCATGGAACCGGGCGAGTTCGACCTGGTCGGGTTCGCGGTCGGCGTCGTCGACCGGGACGCGCTGCTCCCGGCCGGGGTCGAGCCGGGGGACCTCGTCGTCGGTCTCGCCAGCCCCGGGCTTCGGTGCAACGGGTACTCGCTGGCTCGAGAGGCCATCGACCGGGCGGGACTCTCGCTGGGCAAGCGGGCCTGGCGGGGCGCGCAACACACCCTCGGCGCGGAGCTGTTGCGTCCCAGCGTCCTCTACGCGCCCGCGGTGCTCGAGCTGCGCCGCCGGGTCGACGTGCACGCCCTCTGCCACGTCACCGGCGGAGGCATCGCTGCCAACCTGGCCCGGGTCCTCCCGAGTCGCTGCGACGCGGTGGTGCAGCGAGGCCGCTGGGAGGAGCCGCGGATCTTCTCCGTCATCCAAGACGCCGGCGACATCCCCGACGAGGAGATGGAGGCGGTGTTCAACCTCGGGCTTGGGATGCTTTGTGTCGTGGCGCCCCAAGATGGGTATCGTGCCTTGGGCGCCGTGAGAGCGGCTGGTCACCGAGCGTGGCTGGTCGGTGAGATCGGCGAGGGACATGGGCGCGTCGTGTTGTCACGGGAGCAGGGATAACGTGCCCCTTCAGGGGGCATGCATCGGTATAGATCGGGCGTGGGAACGCCAGGACACCGCTTCCGAGAGATCGGGCATCACGCACATGATGGAACCGAACCCCCAGGTCCCCCAGAAATCCGAGCATGAGGAGCTCCTCACGCCGTCGGAGGTTGCGGCCATGTTCCGGGTGAACCCGAAGACCGTGACCCGCTGGGCCCGGTCGGGGAAGATCTCGGCGATCCGGACGTTGGGCGGTCACCGCCGCTTCCGCAAGAGCGAGATCACGCGCATCCTCGCCGAAGGCGCCCAGAACCACGGCTGACGCGGACCGCGACCGGCCGCACGGCCGTCGCTCCCCGAGGCGGTTGCTGCTGGTGGCCGGGGCCGGCGTCGATCCGGCGACCTCGCGCTTTTCAGGCGCGCGCTCTGCCAACTGAGCTACCCGGCCGCGTCGATCCGGCCCCTGTTGACCGGTATCGCCGGCGGTCCTGACGGGATTTGAACCCGCGGCCTCCGCCTTGACAGGGCGGCGTGCACTCCAAACTGCACCACAGGACCAAGTACGACGACCTCCGTCGCCTGTGCCCCCAGGGGAATTCGAATCCCCGTTACCGCCTTGAAAGGGCAGCGTCCTGGGCCGCTAGACGATGGGGGCTCGTCTCCTCTGAAGAGCACAGCACTGTATCAGCGGGCCCCT
>DAIMHT010000158.1:0-4476 GCA_036723155.1 Actinomycetota bacterium | reverse complement strand
AGGGCACCCTCGCCGTGGACGGCCAGGGCGTGAACTACGACCTGCCGGTCCTCACCGTCCGGGAGCTGATCACCAACTACAAGGTCGTCCTCGGACCTCAAGACACCACCGACCCACCGGTCGACTCGGTAATCCCGGTCGACAACCCCTTCGTCACCGTCGTGCGCGTCGCGACCAACATTCAGGTCGTGCCTACGCCGTACGGCCTTCCCGACCAGACCTTGCCCGACCCCAACCTCGACGTCGGCCTGACCCGCGACCAGCCCGGGACGGCGGGAATCATGCGCATCGCGTACGCGGTGACGAGCAACAACGGCTCCGAGTCCGGGAGGGTGCCGGTCTCCCAGGTGCCGACCGTCGTCGCGCAGCCGACCATCCACTACTACGGCACCAAGGCCGACCCCCGTTGGGACAACATCGCCCGCTGCGAGACGGGTGGGAACTGGGCCATGCAAGGACCGGAGTTCTCGGGTGGTGTCGGCTTCTACAACGGCACGTGGAACGCGTTCGGCGGCCAGCAGTTCGCGTCAAATGCCGGGCTTGCTACGCGCGAGCAGCAGATCATCGTCGCCGAGCGGATCCGCAAGCGGTACGGGTTCACGGCCTGGGGCTGCGGCAAGAAACTCGGCTACCCGTGATCCGTCGGAACTGATCCCTCTCCCCGCGATACCGTCGAGTTCGTGCCCCCTTCAACACCGGTGTCGGTGCGCGCCCTGCTCGCCGACCATGACCTGCACCCGAGCCGGGCGCTCGGGCAGAACTTCTTGGACGACCCGAACACGGCGCGCCGCATCGTGCGGCTCGCCGAGCTCGACGCCGGCGCGAACGTGCTCGAGATTGGTCCCGGTCTCGGCTCGCTGACCGTCGCCCTCGCCGACGCCGGTGCGCACGTCCGGGCGCTCGAGGTCGACCGGCATCTCGTCTCGGTCCTGGAGCAGACGGTCGCCGGTCGAGATGACATCGACGTCGTCGCCGGCGACGCGCTCACCTTCGATCTCTCCACCCTGCACGGGGACGGGTGGGCGTGTGTCTCGAACCTGCCGTACAACGTGGCGACCCCGATCGTGGTCCGGCTGCTCGAGGAAGCGCCCCAAGTCAGCCGCCTGCTGGTCATGGTGCAACGCGAGGTGGGGGAGCGACTCGCGGCCGGGGCCGGTGACGCCGCGTACGGCGCGGTCTCGGTCAAGGTCGGCTACTACGCCGCGGCTCGGGTCGTCGGTGTCGTTCCTCCCACGGTGTTCGTTCCCCAACCGAAGATCGAGTCGGTCCTCGTGCGCCTTGACCGCCACACGGAACCGCCGGTGCAGGTCCCGTCGACCGAGATCCTGTTCCGGCTGGTGCGGGCCGGCTTCGCGCACCGCCGCAAGATGCTGCGCCGGGCGCTCCGGCCGGTGCTCGGTGACCGCACCGAGGCCGCGCTCGTCGCGGCGGGGATCGCGCCGACGGATCGGGCCGAGTCGCTCGGTCTCGACGCGTGGGCCACGCTCGCCCGGGAGACCGGCGAGGCGTGAACGAGCTGACCCAGAGTGGGCGCCTGGGGCGTGTCCGCGCCACCGCGTACGCCAAGCTGACGCTGAGCCTGTCGGTGCTCGGGCGGCGCGCCGACGGCTACCACGACCTCGAGGCGCTCGCGGTGTCGATCGGCGACCCGCACGACATTCTCGAGCTCGAAGCCGTCCCGCACCCGGGTGGCATCACGTTCACCGTCGACGGCGACACCGAGCTGGTTCCCGAAGGGGCGGCCAACCTGGCGGTGCGCGCCGCCGAAGACCTCCTGATCCGGGCCGGGCGTTCCGGTCATGGGGTGCGGATGTGGCTGCGCAAGGCGATCCCGTCCGGCGTCGGCCTCGGCGGTGGCTCGGCTGACGCCGCCGCGGCCCTCGCCGCGGTGCGGCGCATGCTCGAAGTCGACATCGGCGACGACGAGCTGCTCGAGCTCGGTGCCGCGGTGGGATCCGACGTCCCGTTCTGCCTCCGGGGCGGCGCGGCGTGGATGCGGGGCCGGGGGGAGCGGCTCGAGCGGGTCACCCTCGACGGGCAGCTCCCGTTGGTCGTGGTCTTGCCCCGGTTTCGAATCTCGACCCCTGACGTGTACCGGGCCTGGGACGAGCTCGGCGGGCCCATCGCGCAGCGGCGCATCGCGGCGCCCCCGGCGGTGGCGCGGATCATCACCGGGCTGGCCAACGACCTCGAAGAGGCCGCGGAGCGGGTCGAGCCCCGCCTGGCGGCCTTTCGCGAGGAGCTCGAAGGGGTGGCGAAGGCCCCGGTCGTCCTCGCCGGGAGCGGCTCGGCGTACGCGGTCATCCCCGACGTCGACAGCGTCGCCGCCGCCGGGAAGCTGGCCAACCGGATCAGCTCGAAGCTGCGCGTACCGGCCTCGGCGACCTCGGTGGCCGCCCAAGGAGTGCGGCTCTCCGCCTGAGGCCCGGACGCGGAACGGCCGCCCTGCTGGGCGGCCGCCGGTCTACTTGCCCTGCTGGCGACGCTGCCAGCGGGTCTTCTTCAGCAGCTTCTTGTGCTTCTTCTTGCGCATGCGCTTACGGCGCTTCTTGATCAGTGATCCCATGAGTGGACAGCACCGTACCCGTGACGACCCAACGAGACCCAATCGCCCAACGCGGTCGGCGCCGAACCCGGGGCTAACGTCGCCTTGAGGAGAAGCTTGTCGGGGGTGGTGTAACGGCAGCACGGGGTCCTTTGGAGTCCCAAGTCGAGGTTCGAAACCTCGCCCCCGAGCGACGCCGTCGCACGATTGAATGGCTGCCATGGAAGGGGTGACGGAGCTGGCTTACCGACCACTCGCCGCGGTGGTGCTCGCCGCCGGGGAGGGCACCCGCATGCGGTCCGCGACCCCGAAGGTGCTGCACCCCCTGTGCGGACGACCGATGATCCTGCACGTCCTCGACCGGCTCGTGGAGCTCCCGCTGGCCCGGATCGTGATCGTGGTGGGCCACGGCGCCGAATCGGTCACCAAGACGGTCCAGGAGCAGCTCGCCACCGAGATCCCGGTCGAGTTCGTCGAGCAGCGCTTCCAGCGCGGCACCGGCGACGCGGCCAGCGTCGGCCTCACCGGCTCCGGGTTCGACCTTGACGGCGAAGACGACGTCCTCGTCCTCACCGGCGACACCCCGCTCCTGCGGGCCGAGACGCTCGCCCAGCTCGCCACCGAGCACCGCCTCGCGGACGCCGCCGCGACGGTCCTCACCGCCGAGCTCGACGACCCGACCGGGTACGGGCGCATCGTGCGCGACGCCCGCGGCGGCGTCGGCCGCATCGTGGAGCAACCCGACGCCAACGACGCTGAGCTCGAGATCACCGAGGTCAACTCCTCGATCTACTGCTTCCGGCGCGGCCTCCTCGCCCCGGCCCTCCGGCGCCTCGACCCCGAGAACGCGCAAGGCGAGTACTACCTCACCGACGTCATCGGGGTGCTGCGCGCCACCGGCCATGTCGTCGTCGGCACCCCCGCGGACGACGCCACCGAGACCCTCGGCGTCAACGACCGGGCCCAGCTCGCCGCCGCCGAATCCGTGCTCCGGGGCCGGATCAACCGCTACTGGATGCGCGAGGGCGTCGCCATGACCGACCCCGACACGACGTACATCGACGCGTCGGTCGACCTCGAGGCCGAGGTGCGGCTCCTGCCCGGCACCATCCTCGAAGGGCGCACCGCGGTCGGGGCTCGCACCGTCATCGGACCCCACTGCCGCCTCGTCGACACCATCGTCGGTGAGGACGCCGTCATCGAGCAGACCGTCGCCCGCGAGACCGAGATCGGCGACGATGTCACGATCGGCCCGTGGGTGTCGCTGCGACCCGGGACCCGCATCGCCGCCGGCGCGCATGTCGGCACCTTCGTCGAGACCAAGAACGCCGACATCGGCGAAGGCGCCAAGGTCCCGCACCTCGCCTACGTCGGTGACGCCGAGATCGGACCTGGTGCCAACATCGGAGCCGGGACCATCACCGCCAACTACGACGGGCGGGAAAAGCACCGCACCAAGGTGGGCCGCGACGCCCGTATCGGCTCGAACACGGTCCTCGTAGCCCCGGTCGAGGTCGGAGACGACGCGTACACCGCCGCCGGCGCGGTCGTCACCGAAGACGTCCCGCCGGGCGCGCTCGCCAAAGGCGTCCCGGCCCGAGTCGAGGAAGGCTGGGTCGAGGCCCACCGCAACGCCGACGAGGACGACGAACGATGACCCACCTCGAGTTCACCCCGACCAAGCGCCTCATGCTCTTCGCTGGTCGCGGGAACGACGACCTCTCGGCCGAGATCGCCCAGGGCCTGCGGGTCCCCCTCGGGTCGGTGGTGCTGTCCAGCTTCGCCAACGGGGAGCTCTACTGCCGGTTCGGGGAGAACATCCGCGGGGCCGACGTGTTCGTCATCCAGAGTCACTGCGAGCCGATCAACGACCGCATCATGGAGCAGCTCATCATGATCGACGCCGCGAAACGCGCGTCGGCGAAGCGGAT
>DAIMHT010000157.1:2400-4500 GCA_036723155.1 Actinomycetota bacterium | reverse complement strand
CTGGGCGACCGGGGCATCGTCGCCTACAACCTGAGCCCCGGTTTCGTGGCCACCGAGCGGATCGCCATTGACATGGGAACGTTTGGCTTTGACGCCAGCAAGGGGGCGCCTCCCGACGTCGTCGGCGCGGTCGTCGCCTGGCTGGTGACGACCCCGGAAGGCCGAGCCCTCAACGGCACCTGGGTCGAGGCCCAGGACAAGTGCCGCGAGCTGGGGCTCCTCCCCGACTGGGACGCTCAGGCTGGGTGAGCGCCCGCGCCGCGGGACGCTCGAGCGCGGCGCCTGATCGTCCGGGCCCGCCCTCCCGGCTGGGGATGCCCGAGCTCACGGCTCGCCATCCACTGGAACCGTTCCCACGTGCCGTCCGGGAGCCGGAGTCGGCACCTCCAACGTCGGCATGTCGCGTGGCGGGCCCCAGGCAATGGCCGCTTTGGAGAACGCCGACGCCAGCGCCGTGGTGAGCAGCAGCTCCATCACCTCGGCCGGCGTGAACTCCCCGCGGAGCGCGGCGGCGAGGTCCGATGTCAACCCGCCCGGGTCGTTGACCACGACGTCGGTGAGACGGATCGACAGCTGGTAGCGCGCCGGCAGATCGCTGTCGGCGAACCCGTCGCCGATCTTCTCGACCAGCTCCTCGGTCAACCCTTGCTGCCTCGCACCTGCGAAGCGGAGGTTCCTTCAGAGGCCGCAGTCCACGAGCCGGGCGTTGCGGAGGCGGGCGACCTCCTTGGTCGGCTGGTCAACCCGGCCGTCCGACCACAGCGACGAGTACAGGCGGTTGAAGGCGGCGAAGAGGTCCGGCTGGTGATCGAAGAAGCTCGCGCCGCCTTCGGGTGGTTGGATGCGCACCGTGTCTCCTCAGGGCAGGTCGATATGGACGGGGGTGTCACTGCCGGCCGGGGTGGTGACGATCGCCCGCATCCGGGCCAAGGCGTCGAACACGGCAATCGCCATCGTGAGCGTCGTCAGCTGGGTGGACGAGAAGAAGCGGTGCAGATCGGCCGCCTGCTCGTCGGTGACTCCGTGGGCGTCGAGCGTGTACTGCTCGGCAAAACCCAACGCGGCGCGCTGCGCATCGGAGAACATCGGCGACGTCGGCCACGACGGGAGGGCGGCGACCAGCGACGCATCGAGGTCGGCCCTCGGATCTGGGGCCACGAGATCGGCCGCGCCGCCGACGAGGGTGGCGATCCGCAGGCGGCAGAGCTCGAGCGTGACCGGGTCCATGCCGGCGTCCCACAGGCCCGCGTAGAGCACCCGCAGGTGTCCGAAGGCGTCGGGGATCAGGTCCCAGAGGTCGGTGCCGTCGTCGACCGCGAGCCAGGTCGTCACCATGATGCGCCTCCGTTCCGCGCGCCCCACGCGCCAGGGAGCCGGTTCTGCGTCGACGACCGGGCCGCCATGGGATCGGGATCGTACCGGCGCCGACCCTCCGACGTCGGGGATCACTGCATACTTGCGCGATACGTCGACCCACCAACGGTCGTTCCACAGGCCGCCGCCGGCGAGGGAGACACCAGGTCCATGAGCACCATCGAACGCGACTGGGTGTCACTCGAGTCACCGACCATGGGCCGAGCCGGGCACGGAAGCCGGCCGGCTCAGGGCCTGTACCACCGTCTCGCCGGCGCGCGGCCGTCGGTGGCGTTCATCGCCACCCACTACAACGTCGACTTCAGCGAGCACTACCTGGCCGAATATCTCGCGGCCCGGGGGTTCGGGTTCCTGGGCTGGAACACCCGCTACCGCGGCAACGAGGCGTACTTCGCACTCGACCATGCCCTCATCGACATCGGGGCCGGACTCCGGTGGCTTCGAGAGCAGGCCGGTGTCGAAACGGTGGTGCTACTCGGCAACTCCGGCGGTGGATCGTTGATGGCCGCCTACCAATCCCAAGCCACGGAGGCCAGCATCGAAGCGGCGCCGGGGAGAGCACTGCCCGACGCGATCCTCGATCTCCCGGCGGCCGACCTCTACGTCTCGCTCAACGCGCACCCCGGCCGCCCCGACGTCCTGACCGCGTGGCTCGACCCTTCGGTTGTCGACGAGACCGATCCGGTCACGGCGGACCCCGACCTCGACATGTTCGCGCCGTCTCGC
>DAIMHT010000157.1:0-2300 GCA_036723155.1 Actinomycetota bacterium | reverse complement strand
CCGCCAACTACAGCCCGTTCGGCCTCGGGTCCGTGTGCACGCTACGAACCTGGCTGTGCATGTGGGCCCTCGACGGCTCGCAGTGTCGGGGAGCAGCTCACTTGCAACGGATCACGGTGCCGTCCCTCGTCGTGCAGTCGACCGGCGACCGCGGCGTGTTCCCGTCCGACGCCCACGCCATCCACGACGAGCTGGCCGCGGCCGACAAGCAGCTCGAGTGGCTCCCCGGTGAGCACTACTTCGAAGACGGTGGGCGCGACGACGTCGCCGATCTCATCTCAGGCTGGGTCGAGGCCCACCGTCGCTGAATTCGAGGCCGCGATCCCAGAGCAGACTCTGAGCCCAACCCCAGACCCGCTGGCAGGTCCGCCGTCGCCGTGGACTGGGACTGCCCGAGAGGAGCATCAATGGCCAAGATTCTCTACACCGCACATGCACACGTGACGGGCGGACGCGACGGGCGCGGCCGTACGAACGACGGCGAGCTGGAGGTGGAGCTTCGCATCCCCACCGAGATGGGCGGCGCCGGCGGGGGGACGAATCCGGAGGAGCTGTTCGCGGTCGGGTACGCCGCGTGCTTCGAGAGCGCCCTCGGCTCCGTCGCTCGCCGTCGTCACCTCGACGCCGGTGAGGTCACGATCGACTCGGCTGTGAGCCTGCTGCCAACCGGCGACGGAGGCTTCAAGCTCGCCGTCACGCTCGACGTGACGCTGCCGTCAGTCAGCGATCGGGAGACGGCCGTGCAACTCATCCGAGGAGCTCATGAGGTATGCCCGTATTCCAATGCCACACGAGGCAACATCGACGTCGACCTGCTGCTCGGGGGCGAGCCGCTCTGAGCTCCGAGCGGGCGCTGGAGCTCCGCGGTCAGGCGCCGACGGAGTCGGTGGCCTCGGCCGGCTCCCGATCCCCCTCCGATAGGCCCAGTGCTCCGGCGAGCAGCTCGTAGGAGTGAAGCCGTTCGCGCGACCCATGCATCATGGTCGTGACGATGAGCTCGTCGGCCCCCGTACGTTCGACGAGCTCCTCGATGCGAGCGCGGACCTCGCGGGGCTCGCCGACGATCTGGGACGCCGTCCAGGCCTTGACGATCTCACGCTCGAGCGGCGTGAAGCGATACTCGGCCGCCTCCTCGGGCGTCGGGTAACGGCCGGGGCGTCCGGAACGCAGCCTTACGATCGCCAGCGCCGCAGGCCCGGCGAGCCAGCGTGCCTCCTCCGTCGTCTCGGCACAGATGACCGAGACGCCCAACATGAGATGGGGCGCGTCGAGTCTCGACGACGGTCGGAACGCCGACCGATAGGCGCGGACCGCGTCCAGGGTGCCGGCGGCGGCGAAATGATGCGCGAACGAGAACGGCATCCCGAGCGCGCCGGCCAGCTGGGCGCTGTAGTCACTGGATCCGAGGAGCCAAACCTCGGGCCGGTAGCCCAGCCCGGGCACCGCCGTGATGCTCCGAAACGGATGCTGGTCCGGGAAGGTGCCGTCGAAGAAGCCCAGCAGCTCCCCCAGGTGTTGCGGGAACTGCTCCGCGGAGAGCCCGTCGGAAGAGCGACGCAGCGCATAGGCCGTGACCCGATCGGTCCCCGGCGCGCGACCGATGCCCAGATCGATTCGGCCCTGGTGCAGGGCCTCGAGCATCCCGAACTGCTCGGCCACGACCAGCGGCGCATGGTTGGGGAGCATCACGCCGCCCGACCCGACGCGGATCGTCGAGGTCGCGGAGGCCAGGTGCGCGATCAACACCGCAGGCGCGGAACTTGCGATCCCGGGCATGTTGTGGTGCTCCGCGACCCAGTGTCGCCGGTATCCGAGGCGCTCGGCCGCGCTCGCCAGCTGCACCGAGTTCTGCAACGCGTCAGCGGGTGATGACCCCTCCCCTACCGGGGCGAGATCCAGCACGGACAGCGGAACAATTGGTTTGGGCACTAACGATGCCAACACGCCGCGCCGCCATTGTCTTCCTCTGCTCGCGTCGACGAACGTCCCGCGTTACGAAGGCCGCGCGCGGGTCATCGTTCTGAGCGTGCCACCCAGCCAGGACGTCGATCTGGAGTCGTGGCGCAGAACGCCCACAGCTCGCACACGAGGCCCGCGGCTGCCACCACTGCCGGCACGCGGCTCGACGATCCTTGCCTTCGGATGCTGGCCACGGAGGCGCACAGGTCCCCGCCGTCCGTCAGCGCACCAAGACCAGCCCACAACCGAACATCGGATGGGTGATGCTCGGCTCTCGCCACCGCCACGAGGCCTCCCACGCCGAGCACGACCTCGCGGACGGCAAAGCTTCGTGTCATCAG
>DAIMHT010000156.1:0-4517 GCA_036723155.1 Actinomycetota bacterium | reverse complement strand
GGGATGCTCATCGGCCTCTCCGACGCCGGCGCGCACGTCGGTCAGCTCTGCGACGCGTGCCTGCCCACCGATCTGCTCGGCAACTGGGTCCGCGACCGCGAGGTGATCACCCTCGAGCACGCCGTCCACAAGCTCACCGGGGAGCCAGCCTCGGTGTTCGGGTTCTCGGATCGGGGTGTCCTCGAGGAGGGGCGCGCCGCGGACGTGACCGTCTTCGACCCCGACACCGTCGCCCCGGGAGGGCTGCGCCGGGTCCGGGACTTCCCCGCGAACGGTGAGCGGCTCGTCGCCGACACGCCGTCGGGGATCACCCACGTCGTCGTGAACGGGACCCCGATCCGGGAGGATGGCGCGCCGCTCCCCGAGGCGCTCGAGTCGCGCCCCGGGCGCGTGCTTCGTGGCTGAGGAGACCGCCACCATCGACCCGGTCACGGCCGAGGTCATCCGGTCGATGCTCGAGACCATCTGCTTCGAGATGGCGACGTACGTGTCGCGCACCGCGACGACTCCGATCTTGAACCAGAGCAACGAGCGCAACGCCACCATCCTCGACGGGCACGGCCGCCTGGCGGCGTTGTCGGTGGGGATCCCGCAGTTCATGCTGTCGAGCACCCTGCCGGTGCGGTTCGCGCTCGACTTCCTCGCCGGCGAGCTCTACCCCGGCGACGTGCTCGTCGCCAACGACCCGTACCACGGGGGCGGCCACCTTCCCGACTTCAACGTCTTCGCGCCCGTCTTCGCCGGTGACGAGCTGGTGCTGGTGGCGTCGATCCAATGTCATCACGGTGACACCGGCGGTGCGCTCGCCGGGGGCTACAACGTGTTCGCCAAGGACATCTGGTCGGAAGGCACCCGGTATCCGCTGCTGAAGATCATCGAAGCGGGGCGGGAGCGACGCGACGTGGTGCTCACCATGCGGGCCAACAACCGCCTCGCCGGGTTCATCGGCGACCTGCGCGCCCAGGTCGGCGCGGCGCAGCTCGGTGCCCGACGCCTCGGTGACGTCATCGCCGCGTACGGGGTCGACACGGTCCGGGGCGCGGTCGACTGGACCATCGACGACGCGCACCGCCGGTTCGCGGCCGAGATCGCGCGCTGGCCCGACGGCCGGTACGAGTCCGACGTGTTCGTCGACGCCGACCCGGCCGGGAACGAGGACATCCACGTCCACGTCGCGGTGACCGTCGACGGGGATCATCTCGTCGTCGACTTCGACGGCTCGGACCGCCGGCCCGAGATCCAGGCGTGGTCCACGTTCGGCAACACCCGGGGCTACACCATCGCCCAGCTGGCCAGCCTGGTCGACCCGTCGATCCCGAAGAACGAGGGGTTCTTCGACTGCGTCGAGCTGCGGGTCCCCGAGGGCACCTGTGTGAACCCGACCGAAGGCAAGCCGGTGAGCAGCGGCACCCACCATCCCGGCGTCGAGGTCGGTGACGCGGTGGCGTTGGCGATGGCGCAGGTCCTCCCCGACCGCTGCGCCCCCCAGACCTACAAGTACGGGAGCCCCCGCCAGATGTGGGGCGACCTCGACCCCCGCACCGGCCAGCCGTTCTTCGACCACGGCGGGGAAGTCAACGCCGGGTGGGTCAACGCGGTCCGAGACGTCGACGGGTGGGGGGCGCTCGTGGCGTCGAACGGCAACCTCATCAAGGCCTCGGCCGAGATCAACGAGGCGCTGTTCCCGCACCTGCTGCGGGGCCGCAACTACCTCACCGACTCGGGTGGCGCGGGGCAGTGGCGCGGCGGCTGCGGGTCGGAGTTCGTGAAGGAGGTCCGGACCCCCACGTCGGTCAACCAGTACGTCGTGAACCAGCGCCACACCCATCCCGGCATCGCCGGCGGCCACAACGGCGCCCCCGACTCGTGCGTGATCAGCGCCGGCACCCCCCGCGAGGTGCGCGTCGCCCCGTCGGTCGCGGGCGTCGAGATGGCCACCGGCGACGCGCTCGTGTACCGGTTCGGTGGTGGCGGCGGGTGGGGCGACCCGCTCCGACGCGACCCCGCCGCGGTCCTCGACGACGTGTGGGACGAGTACGTCTCCGTCGACGCCGCCCGCGACGAGTACGGCGTCGTGGTGACCGGCTCCCTCGAGGCCATGACGCTCGCCGTCGACGAGGACGCCACCCGTCAGCTCCGGGCCCAGCGCGTCGACACCACCCGACCCCGAGGCTGAACGCGGCGGTGAGCGAGTACCGCATCGGGATCGACGTCGGCGGGACGTTCACCGACCTCGTGCTCCTCCGCCCCGACGGCTCCGTCGTCTTGGAGAAGACGCCGACGACCCCCGCCGATCAGTCCGAAGCGGTGCTGGCCGGCCTCGATCGCCTGGCTACCACCGAGGGCCTCGATGTCACCGGGCTGCTCAACCGGACCGCGTCGATCGTGCACGGCACCACCACCGGTGACAACACGATGATCCAGATGTCGGGCGCCGCCACCGGGCTGCTCGTCACCGCCGGGTTCCGCGACGAGATCGAGCTGCGCCGCTGCTACAAGGAGGACATCTGGGACCCGGCGTACCCGGCGCCGCGCCCGATCGCCCGCCGCCGGGTCCGCCTGGAGATCCCCGAGCGCCTCACCGCCGAGGGCACCGTCGACACGCCCCTCGACGAGGACGCGGTCCGGCGCGCCACCCGGCGGCTCCGGGCCTTCGGGGTCACGTCGATCGCGGTGGTGTTCCTCCACTCGTACCTGAACCCGACGCACGAGCGCCGGGCCCGCGACCTGATCGTCGAGGAGTACCCCGACGTCGAGCTGGTGTCGCTGTCGCACGAGGTGTACCCCAAGCCGCCGGAGTTCGAGCGCACGTCGACCACCCTCGTGAACGCGTACGTCGGGCCGCCGATCGTCCGCTACCTGGAGCGCCTCGAGCGTCGCCTCACCGACGCCGGATACCGCCAGCAGCTGCTCATCGCCACCTCGGGCGGCGGCGTCGCGACCCCCGACGCGATCGGGCGCCGGGCGGTGGCGACCATCGGGTCCGGGCCGACCGGCGGGGTCGTCGCCGCGGCGCGCGCGGCGCGCGACGCCGGGCTCGGCGACGTCGTGAGCGTCGACATGGGTGGCACCAGCTACGACGTCTGTCTCATCCGTGACGGACGACCGGAGCTCACCAGCGACTGGAACTGGCGTCACCGGTATTGCATCGCGGTGCCGATGGTGAACATCCACGCCATCGGCGCCGGTGGGGGCTCGATCGCCAGCGTCGACGCCGGCGGGGTCCTGCACGTCGGCCCGGAGTCCGCCGGGAGCGACCCGGGCCCCGCGTGCTACGGGACCGGAGGAACGGCACCGACCGTGACCGACGCCGACCTGCTCCTCGGGCGGCTCGACCCGGCCGGGTTCTGGGGGGGACGACGCCCCCTCGAGGTCGACCGCGCCGAGGAGGCGCTCGAACGGCTCGGCAAGGAGCTCGGCGTCGACGCCGTCGAGGCCGCGGTCGCGGTGCTGCGCATCGTCGACGCGCATATGACCGACGCGATCCGGCGCGTGCTGGCCCTCGCCGGTGCCGACCCGCGCCGTCTCGACCTGGTCGCCTTCGGCGGGATGGGAGCCGTCCACGCCGCCACCCAAGCCGCCGGGCTCGGAATGCACCGGCTGCTCATCCCCCGGGCCGCGCCGGGCTTCTCCGCGTTGGGGTTGCTGAGCGCCGACCACGTCGTCGACGCCACCCGGACGCTGCTCGCCGACTGGCGCACCGTGGACCTCGACCGGCTCAACGGGCTCGCCGACGACGTCGAACACGCTGCGCGCGCGGACCTCGAGGCCGCCGGCGTGCCCGACCGCCGGGTGCGGCTGGAGTGGATGCTGAACCTCGTGTACCCGGGCCAGACCTTCGACCACTCGATGCCGCTCGCCCGCCGGGCGGGCACGCCAATCGACGCCGGCGACGTCGCGGCCGCCGTCGAGGCGTTCCACCGGGAGAACGAGGAGGCCCGACTCATCGAGGCCCGCTCGCAGGAGCCGATGGTGCGCGGGATCCGTCTCCTCGCGACCGGGCTCGTCGACCAGCCGGCCCCGGTCGTGCTGGAACCTCAGCCCGCGCCGGCGACGTCCGTTGGTGAGCGCCGCGTCCACACCGGTGACGCCTGGCACGACGCGCCCGTCTACGACGGCGAACAGCTGCGGCCCGGGCCCCCGTTGGTCGGCCCCGCGGTCGTGCAGTGGCCGTTCACCACGTTGCTGCTCCATCCCCGCGACCGCGCCCACGTCCGACCCAACGGCGATGTCCTGGTCGACGTCGCGGCCGGAACCGATCCGGCCCCGCGGTCCACGTGAGAACGCCGCGCCGATTGGGGGCGCGGGTCGTGCACCGGCATCGGCGGGCTCACGCGTCGGGTGGGGGCATCCCGATTCGTTCGTAGGCGTCGGGCGGGATCTTCGTCACGTCCTTGTAGATGTGATGCACGCACGGTTCGCCCGCGGCGCGGGGCGGGTGCTCCACGCTCGAGGGTGTCGAACCCCACTCGACGGGCTGGATCTCGTTGTTGACCGAGCAGTGAGCGCAGTAGACC
>DAIMHT010000155.1:0-4549 GCA_036723155.1 Actinomycetota bacterium | reverse complement strand
ACCGCGGCTCGAGCCGCGGCGTACCGGTGCGCGAACGAGGTCATCTGCTCCCGGGAGACACCGGAGCGGCGCACCAGCTCGTCGATCGGCTCCCGTTCGAGCTCGGCCAGGACGCCCTCGAAGCCGGTGGTGTGGTCGCGCACGAACTCGCGGTCGATGCCACCCTCGGCGAGGAGCACCTTGAGGACGCCGTTGATGAACGCCACGTCGCCGCCGATGTGGACGGGCACGAACTCGTCGGCCATGCGGGTGCCGAACAGGGCGCTCTCGACGTTGCTCGGCACCCAGTACCGGTCGAGGCCGGGCTCCCGCAGCGGGTTGACGACGACGACCTGCGCCCCCCGCTTCCGGGCCAGGTACAGGTACTTCATGAACACCGGCTGCGCGTTGGCGACGTTCGCGCCGAACAGCACGATGAGGTCGCTCTCGATCACGTCGGTGTACGAGCAGGTGCAGGCCCCGACACCGAGCGCTCGTTTCAGCACCAGCGTCGACGGCGCGTGACAGACCCGGGCCGCGTTGTCGATGTTGTTCGACCCGAGGAACCGCATCACCTTCTGCGCCACGTAGTACGTCTCGTTCGTCAGTCCCCGGGCCGTGAGGTACAGCGCCAGCCGGTCCGGGCTCGAGGCGCGGATCCGTCCCGCGAGGAGGTCGAGGGCGTCGTCCCAGCTGACCGGACGGAAGCCGGCGTCGCCGCGGTGGCGCAGCATCGGGTGCCCGAGCCGTCCGAGGGCCCGCAGCTCGGTGCTGGTGGCGCCGCGGAGCGTCTCGACGTCGGCCAACCGGCGGGGGTCGAGCGCGCCCATGGTGTTGACGCGCAGCAGGTTGAGCCGGGTGGTGCAGAGGTGGACGCCGTCGATGGTCCAGTCGTGGAAGCCGGCGACGCCGAGCGCGCAGCCGTCGCACACCCCGCGGCGCAGGATCCGCCACGCGTACCGCAGGTCGCGCCGGTTCGCCCAGACGGTGCGCACGATCTCGGCGTAGTGGTGCGGCTTCGTCTGGCCGAGCCCGTTGGGCCGAAACCCGACCCACAGGGATCGGCGGGCGCGCCGGGGAGCCTTGATCCGCGCCGACCCGGGCCAGGCCACTCAGCGCCCCACGTCGACCCGGTTGGGGTGGGTGTAGATGTTGAACCGGTCGCCGCGCAGGAACCCGACGACGGTCTGGCCGACCCGCCGCGCCGCGTCGACGGCGAGGCTGGACGGGGCCGACACCGCGCACAGGATCGGGATCCCCGCGACCGCGGCCTTCTGGACGATCTCGTAGCTGACCCGCCCCGACACCGCCAGGATCGTGTCGGGGGCGGGGAGCCGGTCCTGCAGCGCGAGGTGGCCGATGACCTTGTCGAGCGCGTTGTGGCGGCCGACGTCCTCGCGCAGCACGATCAGCTCCCCGGTCGCGGTGAACAACCCCGCGGCGTGCAGACCCCCGGTGGCGTCGAACACCGCCTGGTGCTCCCGGAGCCGGTCGGGCAGCGTGACGAGCGTCGACCGCGCGACGCTCGGACCGGCACCGACCGGGGGGACGTCGCGCAGCGCGTCGTCGAGGGTGGTCGCGCCGCAGAGCCCGCAGCTGGCGTTGATGGTGAAGGCCCGGCCGGGGATCACGACCGCGTGGCGGACGGCGACGGTCACGATGTTGTACTCCTGCTCGCCTTGACCGGCGAGGCAGTACGCCACCGACGCCACCGCGCCGGGCTCGATCAGCTGCTCGGTGGTGAGGAACCCGACCGCGAGCTCGAAGTCGTGCCCCGGGGTGCGCATGGTCACGGCCAGCGGCTGGGGCTCCTGGCGAGGCCCGTGCACGCGGAGCTCGAGCGGCTCCTCGGTGACGAGCCGGTCGGGACGGTCGGTGCTCGCGGCCCCGTCGACGGCGCGCACCCGGACCGGTGTGACGGGACGACGGGCGGCGGCGACCACCGGGCGAGGCTACCCAAGCGGTGCCGGAGGCCACTCCAGGCCGGCGCGCGCCACCGCGTCGGGGGTGTCGACGTCGTCGAAGCCCGACGCGTCGGTGACGGCACCCCAGGCGCGCTCGTCGACGTACGTCACCGCCACCGCGTCGAGCAGGGACCGCATCGAGGCGGCACCGGCGCGTCGCAGCCCCGCCGCGACCTCGAGGTCGGCGGCCCCGTACCGGGCGCAGAGCGGCTGGGGTGCCCCGGCGACGCGGGGCACCACGGTCCCCGTCCCCGGTCGCGCCGCCAGCCACGTGAGCAGCACGGCGTCGACGAACGGGAGGTCCACGCCGAGCACGAGGACGGGGAGGGATGCCGCCCGGGCGGGCAGCGCCGCGGTCCCGGCGACGACCGCGGCGAGCGGCCCCGACCCCGGCGGGTCCTCCCGCACCGCGGGCAGAGTGCTGTACCCCGGTCCGACCTCGAGCGCCACGGTGCACACCGAGGCGAGCAGCGCCGCGCTGCGGTCGGCGAGCCGCTCCCCGTCGCGACGCAGCTCGGCTTTGGGGACGCCGAGCCGGGAGCTGGCGCCCCCGGTGAGCAGCAGCCCCGCGGTGGGCGGCACGCGACGCACGGTACCGTCACCGGGGTGGACGAAACCGAGATGCGCCACCGCCTCGCCGCCGCCCCCGTCGCCACCCTGGGCACCGTCGACGCCAGCGGGCGGCCCCATCTCCTCCCCATCTGCTTTGCGGTGCGCGGCGACCGGCTCGTCACCGCGGTGGACCACAAGCCGAAGCGCACCACCGCCTTGGCCCGCCTGGCGCAGGTGCGCGCCCACCCCGCGGTGAGCGTCCTCGTCGACGAGTACCGCGACGACTGGGACGCGCTGTGGTGGGTGCGGGTCGACGGCACCGCGACAGTCCTCGCCGACATCACCACCGAACCCGACCTGCTCGGACCGCTGGTGGCGAAGTACCCGCCCTACGCCGAGGTGCCGCCGGCGGGGGCGGCGATCGTCGTCACGGTGCAGCGCTGGCAGGGCTGGTCGGCCCGCTGAGATCCTCGGCGAGCTCGACGAGATGCCCGTCGGGGTCGGCGACGTACCCGGTGCGCTGCCCCCACGCCCGGTCGGTGGGCTCGACGACACCCCGGGCGCCGGCGACGACCAGCGCCGCGTACGCGGCGTCGCAGTCGTCGACCTTGAACCCGAGCTCGAAGCCGGGCGCGTCGGGATCGGGCGCCCGCACCGGACGCCCGAGCGTCGCGGCCATCGCGGCACGCTCGTAGAGCGCCACCCGGGTCGCGCCGGTGTCGAGCTGCGCGTACGGGCCGGAACGGTGCGCGAGCCGAAGCCCGAGCACCTCGGTGTAGAACGCGACCGACCGTCCGAGGTCCTCGACGATCACGACGACGTAGTCGGGGACGGGACCGATCACCGGGCCGGGGGCGCGGCCCCGTCGGGCTCGAGCTCGTAGGCGATCACGAGCCACCGGCCGCCCCGCTTGGCGAGCTGCATCGCGTCGACGGCGCGCCCGCCGTCGCGCAGCTCCACCCGGGTGTGCACGACCGCGAAGCCGTGCTCCTCACTCACCGCGTCGACGACGACCCGGTCGGCGAGGCCCCGCAGACCGGTCTGGTTCTCGTACGCGGTGCGCTTCGCGGCGACGAACTCCGGGAGTCGCAGCCCGTCGCGCAGCTCCTCCCCCGACAGGGTCCACAACCCCTCGAAGTCGAGATGGTCCCACGACTCCTCGTACGCCAGCGCGACGTCGACCGGCGACGGGCCCGGGTCGACGGTGACGATGATGACGAGCGCCACGCAGAGGCCGACGATGATGACGCCGGCGACGATGAGCGCCACTCAGTGCGCCAGGCCGTCGATCTCGCCGGCCAACGCGAAGTCCAGGGCCGTGATGCCCCCCTCGGTGTGGGTGCTCAACGCCACCCGCAACGTCCGGTACCGGATGTCGAGATCGGGGTGGTGGTCGGCCGCCTCGGCCGCGTCGGCGATCCGGTCGACGAGGTCGATCACGGAGCGAAACGAGTCCCGCTCGTAGACCCGCACGATCTCGTCCCCCGCCCGTTCCCATCCGGGCAGGGCGGCCAGACCGGCGGCGACGTCGGGGTCGGGGAGGGCGGCCATGCCCCCATTGTTGGCGCCGTCGCGCCGGGACGCCAAGCGGAACGTGCTGGTTGCCCTCACGAACACACGTTCGCTACGCTGCGCCCATGCCCCAGGGGACCCCGATCCGGGTGCGGTGGGAGCCCGCACCGGCGGCGACCGCGGGGGCACAGCTGGCCCTCTTCCCCGCGGAGGAACGCGTCGTCGGCCGGGGCGAGTTCCGGGGCCTCGAGTTCGTCCACGTCCAGGCCCGCAGCATCATCAACCGGCTTCCCGCGACCACTCCGATGCCGTTCCGGCACACCATCAACGCGTACCGCGGCTGCAGCCACGCCTGCACCTACTGCTTCGCCCGCCCGACCCACGCCTACCTCGACCTCGACCCGAGCACCGACTTCGACCGCGTCATCGTGGTCAAGGTCAACGCGGTCGAGCGGCTCCGCGCCGAGCTGGCCCCGAGACGCTGGGCCGGTGACCCGCTGGCGATGGGCACGAACACCGACCCGTACCAGCGCGCCGAAGGC
>DAIMHT010000154.1:0-4550 GCA_036723155.1 Actinomycetota bacterium | reverse complement strand
GTCGCCGTCATGGGGGACAGACTACCCGGGTGCGCGATCCGGACGACTTCTCAGACCTGACGTTCGCCCTCGACGACGACGTGGCCGTCATCACGCTGTCCCGGCCCGAGCGCCGGAACGCGTTCACCGGCGCGATGGGAGCGAGCCTCGGCGCCGCCTACCGGCGCTGCGACGAAGACGACCGCGTCCGGGCGGTGGTCGTGACCGGGGCGGGCGACGCGTTCTGCGCCGGGGCTGACCTCAGCCCCGCCGGGGAGACGTTCGCCGCCCCTTCGACGGGTCGGGAGGAGTTCACGTCGTCACCGGTGCGGCCACCGGCGTGGGAGGTGCGCAAGCCGGTCCTCGCGGCGATGAACGGTCACGCCATCGGGATCGGCATGACGCTCGCCATGCAGTGCGACCTCCGGATCATGGCGACGGGCGCGAAGTACGGGTTCGTCCACGTCCGGCGAGGCGTGATCCCCGACGCGCACGCCCACTGGACCGTCCCCCGGGCCGTCGGGTTCTCCCAGGCGGCCGACCTGCTGCTCACCGGCCGTCACTTCACCGCCGAGGAGGCCGTCGCGATGGGCCTCGCCACTCGAGCGGTGTCACCGGAACAGGTCCTCGCCACCGCGCTGGCGGTGGCGCGTGACATCGCCACCAACGCGGCCCCGCTGTCCGTCGCGATCACCAAGCGGCTCCTCTGGGCCAGTCCGCCCCTCGACGCCGACGACACCGATCGGCTCGAGAGCGCCATGCACCGCCAGGTCATGGGCGAAGCCGACGCGCGCGAAGGCGTCCTGGCGTTCCTCGAACGGCGCGAGCCGCGCTGGTCGCTGTCGCCGACCCGGGACTGGCCGACGGACTGGTGAACCGCCCCGGTCAGCCGGTGCTCGGCGCCGGTTCCCCGAGCAGCCGCAGGGCGTTGCCGCGGAGGAACTGCGGCCAGACATGGTCCCGGAACGGGACCGAGGGCAGCTGCTCGAAGATCGTCTCGTACGAGAGCCCCATCGGGAAGTAGCCGGCGAAGCACACCTTCGCCGCCCCTCGGGTGTTCGCGTAGTCGACGATGGCGCGCGGGTAGTAACGAGGCGCGAACGCGCTCGTGGAGTAGTGCAGGCCCGGCCACTTCAGCATGAGCTTCACCGCGAGGTCGGCCCAGGGCTCAGCCCCGTGGCGCATCACCACCACGAGCTCCGGGAAGTCGTAGCAGACCTGGTCGAGCCGACGGACGTCTTGGGGCGCGAACGGGACGCGCGGCCCGGGGATGCCGACCGTGACGAAGAGCGGGACGTCGAGCTCGATGCACTCGGCGTACAGCGGGTACCACGCCGGCGCATCGAGCGGCACCTGCGGGAAGGTGCCCGCCGTGAACGCGGTGGCGGCGCGCACCCCGAGGTCATTGACGGCGGCGCGCAGGGCTCGGATGCCCGCGACGCCCCGGTTGGGGTCGACGTCGTACGAGGCGATGAAGCGATCGGCGTGGTCGCGTACGGCTCGCCGCGAGGTGTCGTCGTCGGGGTGGACGCCGATGAGCGCCCGCTCGACGCCGAAGCGGTCCATCTCCTCGAGCACGGCCGGCACCGGGTCCGCGGCGTACCGGGCTGCGGGAAGGTTCCGGAACATGTACGAGGCCGGGTGCGCGAAGTTGGCCGACTCGGGGTCCTTGAGGAGGGGGCGGAGCTGGTCCCGCCACGTCTGGTCACCGGCGGCGGGCGGGAGGGCCACCATCAGGTCGACGACCGGCACCCCGGATGGCATCGTCACAACGCCGGAGCGATGTCACCGGGGGGCGGACCCGGCGCGGGGAGGCCGAGCATGTCGGCGAGCACGCGGGTGACCGCGTTGTTGGCGGCCATGTCCTCACCGGCTTCGATCGGCATGAGGCCGAAGTCGGTGACCAGCGTCGCGATCCGGATCATCACCACCGCGAAGCGGAGGCCGGCGAAGACCTCGTAGAACTCGAGGTCGCGAGCGGTGCGGCCACTGGCCTGCTCGTAGCGCGCCACCATCTCGTCCCGGGTGGGGAACCCGTCCATCCTCGGCGCGGGCATGCCTTCGTGGAAATGGCGGTCCAGGAACAGCCACCACCCCAGATCCATCATCGGGTCGGCGAGGGTGACCATCTCCCAGTCCAGGACCGCGACGACGCGGTGATCAGGCCCGAAGAGCTGGTTGTTGATCCGGGCGTCGCCCCAGCACAACGTGATCTCGGGGTCGACCGTCGGCGCGCGGCTCTGGACCCACTCGAGCGTCGCTCGAGCAATCGCGGGCGCCGGATAGCCGGCCTCCTGCTCGGCCCAGTCGAAGGATCGCTCGTAGTAGCGGAGCTGCTGCTCGAACCCGAGCTGGCCGTACTGCGGCTTGGTGAGGACCCCGAGCTCGAGGTCGCGCCAGTCGACCGCGTGCACCGCGGCCATCGCGTCGAGTCCGCTCTCGACCAGTGTGCGGCGCTGCGCGGGTGTCGCCTCGTCGAGGAGCCACCCCTCCACCGTGTACGGAGGGCTGTCCTCGGGCACCCGCCCGTCGACCTTGCCCATCACGAAGAACGGCGCCCCGAGATAGGTCGCATCGGCTTCGTACCAACGCACCGCCGGGACGGGCACGTTGCTGCGCTCGCCGAGCGTGCGCAACACGAGGTACTGCTGCTCGAAGTCGGCCTCGAGGAAGACCGTGTGCTGGGTCGGCTTGACTCGCAGGACCAGCGACTCGGTGACCGGGGCGCCGTCCGCCACCCAGGACGCGTCGAACAGCAGCGTCTCGTTCGAGAAGCCGGTGGACGACGGTCCTTGGATCGGCCCGACCTGCACGTCGGTGGCGTCGGGCAGCTGTTTCGCCAGCCATGCCGCGAGGGTCTGGCGCGCCTGGTCGAGGTCACGCTGTTCGGGGATCGGCACGGTCAGGTCCCTTCAGACGAGGACGCCGTCGCCGCGCAGGGCCGCGACCTCGGTCGGTTCGAAGCCCCACGCGTCGAGCACGTCGGGGGTGCTGGCCCCGGGATGCTCGGGGGCCTGGGGCGCTGCCAGGACCGAGCGCGAGAACCGGGGTGCGGGGGCAGGCTGGGGCACGCCGCGCACCGACAGGAAGCCGTGGCGGGCCTGATGGTGGGGGTGATCGGGTGCCTCCACCGGGGTGAGGACCGGCGCGACGCACGCGTCGTGGCCAGCGAAGTGCTGCACCCACTCGTCGCGGGTTCGGGACCGGATCGTGTCCGAGAACCGGGCCCGGAGCGTCGGCCATCCCTCTCGGTCCATCTGGGCGGGCAGGTCCTCGCCCGCGAGGCCGAGGCCGTCGAGCAGCGCGGCGTAGAACTGGGGCTCGATCGCGCCCACGGCGAGCCACTGCCCGTCCGCGGTCTCGTACACGTCGTAGAACGGCGCGCCGGTGTCGAGCAGGTTCGTGCCCCGCTCCCCCCAGCCGCCCGAAGCGCGGGCCGCGTAGAACGGCGTGAGCAGGAGCGCGGCGCCGTCGATCATGGCCGCGTCGACGACCTGTCCCACACCGGAGCGCTCCCGTTCGTAGAGCGCGGCGATGACGCCGTACGCCAACAGCATCCCGCCGCCGGCGAAGTCACCGAGGACGTTGATCGGTGGTGTGGGCGGCTGCCCCGCGCGGCCGAGCGGCTCGAGGGCGCCGGCGACGGCGAGGTAGTCGATGTCGTGGCCGGCCTGGTCCGCGAGCGGGCCCGTCTGGCCCCAGCCCGTGAGGCGCCCGTAGACGAGCCGGGGGTTTCGCGCGCAGCAGACCTCGGGGCCGATGCCGAGCCGCTCGGCGACGCCGGGCCGGAACACCTCGAACGCCACGTCGGCTTGGTCGGTGAGGCGCAAGAAGGTCTCGACGCCGGCGGGGGCCTTGAGGTCGAGCGCCACGGCCCGCTTCGAGCGGTGCATCGCGTTCGTCGCCGGCTTCGTGGGATCGATGGCTCCGGTGGCATCGACGCGATCGACGCGCAGCACCTCGGCGCCGAGGTCGGCGAGCAGCATCCCGCAGAACGGGCCCGGCCCGAGACCGACGAGCTCGATGACGCGCACGCCGAGGAGCGGCCCACCCATCGATCAGCCGGTCCCGGTGTTCGAGGCCGGCACCGCGACGGGGACTGCTTCACCGCGACGCGGGATCGAGAGGCGAGCGGGATCGGTCATGAGGATGGTTCGTGATCCTAAACGGGTGCTGCCGGGGCGACGCGGGGCTGACCGGCGCGCCCGGAGTCAGGTGGGGTCGAGATCGACGCGGATGGTGAGCAGGTTGGTGCCCATGACTCGAACGGCCCGCGCCGTGATCGCCCGGATGGGGTGACCACGGCTCAGCTCCCGCTGGCGCGCCGTCGGGTCGTCATCGGCCACGACCCGAGCCGTCCCGGTTCGCCACCCGTAGCGAAGGCCGTGTCGGACTTTGACCCGGACCCGCGGATCGTGCTCGAGGTTTCGGACGTACGACGCCTGGTGGCCGTGCTCGGCGATGAGCCAGAACGTGTCACCGACCAGTCCGTTCCCGACCGGGGTCCGGCGCCGCGTTCCCGACGCGTGTCCGACGGTCTCGATCAGGCAGTAGCCCGGCGGTGCGAGGCC
>DAIMHT010000153.1:0-4578 GCA_036723155.1 Actinomycetota bacterium | reverse complement strand
AACGACGCGATCGGCCGGTCGAACTGGACCCGCACCTTCGCGTACTCCACCGCCAACGCCAACGCCGCGTCCGACGCCCCGACGAGCTCGGCCGCGAGCATCACGGCGGCATCGTCGACGACGCGCCGCCAGATCGCGGTCTGGTCTCCGGGGCTGCCGATCCGCTCCGCGGCCCGTTCGTCGAGCGCCAGGCGTGCCGCTTTCCGTGTGGGATCCAAGGTCGGCACCGGCTCGCACTCCGGCGCTTGGAGCAGG
Source organism: Actinomycetota bacterium (assembly GCA_036723155.1). Classification (GTDB taxonomy): domain Bacteria; phylum Actinomycetota; class Acidimicrobiia; order IMCC26256; family PALSA-555; genus PALSA-555. The sequence continues at coordinate 4,323 of DAIMHT010000153.1, read as the reverse complement.
AACGACCCCAGACCCTCCTCGGTGCGGGCAACGACGATCACCCAGTCGGCGGTATGGCCGTCGAGCACCAGTGGTTTGAGGCCGGTGAGCACCCAGTTCGCGCCGCGCCGCCGGGCCCGGGTCCGCACCCGGTCGACGGGGCTGCCGTGCCCTTGCTCCTCGAGCGCGACGGTTCCCCGCAGCGTGCCGGACGCCAAGCCCGCCAGCAGGTCGTCGGCACCGAGCCGACGCGCCGCGAGCGTCGCGAACACCGCGGAGGAAAAGAAGGGGCCCGGAAACGGGAGCCGTCCCATTTCCTCCATGACGACGGTCATGTCGACGAGCCCGAGGCCCAGACCGCCCTGCGACTCCGGGACGAGCAGCCCCGGCCACCCCAGACCGGCGATGCGTTGCCACAGCTCGTCGGTGACGCCGCGGGGATCTTCGGCCATCGCCCGGATGTACGAGCTGGGGGCGTCGTTCCGCAGGAAGGACCGCACCGCGTCACGCAGTGCGTCTTGATCATCGCTGAACGTGAACTCCACCGGTGGCTTCCCCAGCGACAGCGGGCGGGACGGGCCGCTGAGCCTAACCTGACGGTGGGCGCCGGGCGGGCGACATGGTCCGCCCGGGAGTAGGCATCGCGACATGCGACTCACGTGCGGCCACCGGCTCGGAATACAAGGCTGAGAGCGCCGGTAGGGCCGTCATCGCGGTGGACCCCCGCAACACCAGCCGAACGTGTGCCGACTGCGATCACGTCTCGGCGGGGAACCGACGCCGCGCGGTGTTCGAGTGCCAGGCATGCGGCCACCAAGCCCATGCCGACACCAACGCCGCCATCAATGTCCTTCGGGCCGGTAGGGCCCTGCAGCACATCGCTGCGTCGGGCCGACACTGACCCACGGCCCTATCGTTCCGCCATCCACGACATGCGGGCTTCTCGAACGACGCCGGTGGGGCGGATGCAGGCTGATGGCCGATCCCGCGACCCGCGCCCACCTAGGGTGGACGGCGTGGTCGCGCCGTCGCCAAGGACCCGTCGACCACCTCCCCGGCCGCAGCCCCGCGGGCTGCCGCCGACGGCGAGGCGGCGTCCGCCACCGCCGTACACGTACGGGCCACCCCGACACCACGGCGGCCGCCGGCTCCTCGTCCTGGTGCTCCTCATCGCCACCCTCGGCGCCGTGGGCTATCTCTACCTCTCCCGGGGCGGGAACAGCTCCGCGGCCACCGGCTTCGTCGGCGCCAACCAGGAGTCGGTGAAGGCCATCGACACCGTCGTCGCGGCCGCCCAGCCGGTCCAGCGGTTCACGGAGCTGCACGCCTTCGACGTCATCGCCACCGCCCAGGGCCAGGTCCTGTCCAAGCAGCTGACCGCGCTCCAGGGCGTCTCGGCGGGGGCGTCGGGACGCCAGAAGCAGATCGCCGACGAGGCGATCGCCACCGTCCAGCAGGCCATCGACGCCGTCGGGCAGTACCGCAAGGCCGTCGCCTTCACCTATCGCCTCACCGACGCCGAAGCAGCGCATCAGGATCTCAACAACGCGGTCGTGAGCTTGAAACAGGAGGCCCAGGCGTGGCAACACTCGTAGCCGTGGCCGGGCGAACCATCGGAGCATCGGACTAGGTATGGACTTCTCCCACACCCCTGAAGACGAGGCCTTCCGCGACGAGCTGCGGGGCTGGCTCGACGTGAACCTCCCGAAGTTTCTCGCCGACTGGGGCGGCGACGAAGACCCTGGTGGTGGTCGTGTCACCGGCGGGGTCGAGCGCACCCAGGAGCGCCGCAAGGACTGGCAGCGACGCCTGAACGAGGGCCGCTGGGCCGCGATCAACTGGCCCGCCGCGTGGGGAGGCCGCGAAGCGACGCCGGTCCAGAACGTGATCTACTCCGAGGAGATGGGTCGGGTTCGGGCCCCCGGCATCTACAACGCGAACGGGCTCTGGCAGATCGGCCCCATGATCATCCGGTGGGGCACCGAGGAGCAGCAGAACCGCTGGCTGCCCGGCATCTTGAGCGCCGACGAGCACTGGTGCCAGGGCTTCAGCGAACCGCAGGCCGGCTCCGACCTCGCCAACCTGCGCACCACCGCCATCCAAGACGGCGACGAGTACGTCGTGAACGGCCAGAAGATCTGGATCTCCACCGCGCATCTCGCCAAGTGGGGCCTCTACTTGTTCCGCACCGACCCCGAGGCCATCGAGCGGGGCGCCAAGCACGAGGGCATCACCGCGTTCATCATCGACATGGACACCCCCGGGATCGAATGTCGACCGATCCGCGACATCGTGGGCGACGAGATGTTCAACGAGGTCTGGTTCACCGACGTGCGGATCCCCGCGTCGTGCCGACTCGGTGAGGAGGGCGCGGGCTGGCAGGTCGCGATGGGCACCCTCGGACACGAACGGGTCGGGACCGCGGGGCTCGCCATCACCATGGCCGCCGACCTGCGGGCCATGATCTCCGCCGCCCGGGCGGTGAACCCCGACGCCCTCGAGGATCCCGAGATCCGGGAGCGCATCGCCCGCGCGCACACCGACATCGAGTTCACCAAGCTGCTCAACTACCGGGCATTGACGAAGATCATCAAAGGCCAGAAGAACTGGCCCGAGGTGCCCCTCGCCAAGCTGCAGTGGAGCCACCTCGCCCAGACCTTGGCCGAGCTGGCCGTCGACCTCCTCGGACCGAACGGGCTCTTGGCCCGAGGCGGTCCCGACGCCGTCGACGGCGGGACGTGGACCCGCCTCTACAGCTTTCAGCGGTACACGTCGATCGGCGCGGGTGCCACCGAGGTGCAGAAGAACATCATCGCCGATCGGGCGTTGCTGCCCCGCAAGTGACAGCCCCGAGCGGGCGATGACCGTCGACCGCCGGCGTCGCGCCCCTCGACCCGCTCCTCAACCTCGCGAAGGTCCATGCGGCTCGGCATCGTCACGCCGGTCCTGACCCGACTGCCTCGCGCCCACGCCCGGTGGGAAGCCGAGGCCGGGATCGCCGAGGTCGAACAGGTCGTCGTCGCGGCCGAGCGGCTCGGCTACGAGTTCGCGACCTGCAGCGAGCACGTCGCCATCCCGCGATCCGTCGCCGAGACCCGCGGCGCGACCTACTGGGATCCGCTCTCCACGTTCGGCTACCTCGCGGCGCGCACGACGACGATCCGTCTGGCCACCTTCGTGCTCGTCCTCGGCTACCACCATCCCCTCGAGATCGCCAAGCGATACGGGACCCTCGATCGGATCACCGGAGGGCGGCTGATCCTGGGCGTCGGTGTCGGGTCGCTCGAAGAGGAGTTCGCGCTGCTCGACGCCCCGTTCTCGGATCGGGGACCGCGCGCCGATGACGCCCTCCGCGCGCTCCGGGCGGCGTTTGGGGTGACGGAACCTCGTTACGCCGGGACGCACTTCCGCTTCGACGGCGTGGTCGTCGATCCGAGTGGCGTCCAGCGCGACGTCCCGGTGTGGATCGGCGGGCGAACGCCCCGGTCGCTGCGGCGGGCGATCGAGCTCGGTGACGGATGGGCGCCCTTCGCCCTCGGCCCCGACGACGTCGCGGGCCTCCTGGCGACGGCCCGACGCACCGAGGCGTGGAGCGCCCGCCGCGACGCCCTCGAGGTCATCTTGCAGCCCGCACCGCCGCTCGACCCGCTCGACGCTCCCGACGAGACCCGGACGGTGGTCGCGGCGCACCGGGCCGCGGGTGCGACGGCGCTGGCGGTCCGGCTCCGCCATCGCTCCGCGGCGCATTACACCGAGCAACTCGCGGCGTTGGCGGCTCTCGTCGACGACTGATGCTCAGTGCAGCAGCGCCCGGGTGTGCCGGGCGAGCATCACGTCCTCGTTGGTCTCGAGCACTCGTACGCTGACGCGAGCGTCGGCGGCGCTGATCACGGGCTCCCCGGCGGTGTTCCGGTCATCGTCGATGACCAGCCCCAGGTGCTCCAGGCCGCGGCAGGACTCGGCGCGCACCGCCGGCGCGTGCGCCCCGATCCCGGCGGTGAACACGACGGTGTCGAGGCCGCCGAGCAGCGCGGCGTAGGCGCCGATCTGCATGCGGATGTGCTGGCAGAACACGGTGACCGCCAGCGCGGCCCGTTCGTCGCCGCGATCGCGTCGGTCGAGCAGCGCCTTCATGTCCGCGGTGTCACCCGAGAGCGCCCGGAGGCCCGATTCGGTGTCGATCAGCCGCTCGAGCCCGGACGCGTCGTAGCCGAGCTGACGGGTCAGGTAGACGAGGATCCCGGGGTCGAGGTCACCGCTCCGGCTGCTCATCACGATCCCGCCCGACGGGGTGAACCCCATCGTGGTGTGCACCGACCGGCCCGCCTCGACCGCGGCGAGGCT
>DAIMHT010000152.1:0-4580 GCA_036723155.1 Actinomycetota bacterium | reverse complement strand
GCGGAGACGGCCAGCACCGCGTTGATCACCGCGCCGAGCTGGCTGGGCAGCTCGAGGCCGCCGCCGTACCAGCTGAGGTTGAGCCGCAACGCCTCTTGGACATCGGTGACGCCCGCCCCCGAGAAACCGGGGGGCGTGTCCATCGGTCCCGGATAGGTGGAGATCCCGTCGATATCGGCGGTGGTGAGCCCGGCGTCGGCGATGGCCGCGAGGCAGGCGTCGACGGTCAGCTCGAGCGGGTCGCGGTACAGGCGTCGCCCAATGTCGGACTGCCCGGCACCGCTGATCACCGCCCGGCGCTCACCGATGAGGGCGTCGACTTCGGCTGCCATCAGCTCGCTCCCGGGTGGGTGCCGTCGTGATCGGTGGTCGACCGGGTCATCGGACGGGCTCGAACAAGGGGATCCACACCTCGTCGTCGGGGTGCGCCTCGAAGATGACCTGCACCGGCATCCCGACGGTCACGGTGTCGGGGTCGCAGTTCACGATGTTGGTCGTGACCCGCAGGTCGTCCTGCTCGACGCAGCGGACGATCGCCAGCACGAACGGAGGCTCGAGGCCCGGCATCCACGGCTGGTAGTTGATCGAGAACGTCAGCACCTCCGCCCGGCCCGACACGGCCTCGACCCCGATGTCCTTGGACCAGTCCTTCGGGCAGATCACCGCCGGTGGGTGCAGGTAGTAGCCACAGGACCGGCAGCGTTGGAAGCGCAGCTCCCCGTCGCGGCCCCCCTGCCAGAAATGGACGTTGCGGTCCGTGAGGCGGGGCAGGATCCGAAACGGGGTCTCACCGCTCGTCGTGGTCATCGGCGACCTCCTCGAGATCTCGCTCAGGGTCCAGGGCCGCGTCGAAGCCGCGGCGGGCGTGCGGGATGGATTCGACCGCCCGGAGCAACCCGAACCCGGGGCAGGTCAGCATGATCGAACCGAGGATCTCGTCCCAGGAGGCACCGACCTCGCGGGCCAGGCGGGCGTGACGCTCAACCCCGGGCGGGTTCCCCAAGATGACGGTGCACACCAGACGGATGAGCTCGTGGGTCCGGCGGTCGGGGGCGGACAGCGACTCGATCTGGCTCATCCACGAGCTCTGGGCCTCGTGCAGGGCCGGGAACACCTCGTGGAGGGGGCCCTCGAACGGGAAGCTCCAGTCGTCGCGGCTCACCATGGTCAGGCGGGGACGAACACCGGGACGGTGACCTCGTCGGTGCGGTCCTCATAGCTGACCCGCAACGCCATCCCGACCGTCAGCGACCCCGGGTCGCACTCCACCACGTTGGTCATCATCCGGGGCCCTTCGGCGAGGTCGACGACCGCGGCGACGTACGGGACCCGCTCCGGGAACGGGGGGAGGTCGTTCTGGTGCACCACCGACCAGGTATAGAGGACGGCGTCGCCGCTGGCCTCCTCCCAGGACACGTTGGGGCTCCAGCAGCGGGGGCAGAACGGGCGGGGATAGTGGTGCGCGGCGCCACAGTCGGCGCAGCGCTTGATGAGCAGCCGCCGGTCACGGGCCGCGGCCCAGAACGGCGCGGTCTCGTCGTCCGGTGCGGGCAGGTCGAAACGCACGCGGGGCGGCTACCGCGACGGCAGCGAGGCGACGGCGACGCCGTTGACCTTGGCCTCGCCGTTCTCGTTCACCACCTCACAGTCCAGGTCGACGCGGTGCTCCCCGTGCTCCTCGTACTTCTTCTTGACCGTGATCTTGGTGGCGAGGGTCTCACCGGGCCAGGTCTGCTTCGTGAACCGGACCTTGTAGACCCGCAGGTTCCCGACCCCGACGTAGTCGGTGACCGCCTTGCCGAGCAGACCCATGGTGAACATCCCGTGCCCGAACACGCTGGGCAGCCCGGCGTCCTTGGCCTGGACCTCGTCGTGGTGCATCGGGTTGAAGTCGCCCGACGCGCCCGCGTAGCGAACCAGGTCGGTGCGCGAGAGCTCATGGCGGAACTCCGGCGCCTGGTCACCTTCGTTCACCTCGTCGAAGAACAGCTGCTGCTCGGTCATGGCGCGCAGCGTGGTCGTTCTCTGACGTGGCTGTCAACTTGTGTCAGGCTCCGGGCGATGCGTCACGCCGGGGCCGTCGTCGTCGAGCCGATGCCCCCGGCGGTCCGGAGCTGGTGGCCGTGGGTGGGGTCGGGGCGGCGGCTCCTGCACGATCCGACCCGGTTCCTCGCCGCGGCACGCCGCGACCTCGGGGACACCTTCGTCGTCGACGCCTTCGGCTTCCGGCTGTTCTGCGTGTTCTCCCCCGCCGGGGTCCGCCGGCTCTACGACCTCGCCGAGCGCGACGCCAGCTTCGGCCTGGCCACGTACCGCCTGATCGGGTTCAAGCTGCCGCCGGAGCTGCTGGCGGGGCGGCGCAACAGCCCCCACCATCTCTTCGGCGCCCAGCTCGTCGAGGGGTACCTCCGCGACCTCGAGCGGGCCGTCGACCTGGAGCTCGCCGATCTCGGGGATTCGGGCACCCTCGAGGTGTTCGCCGAGTGCCGCCGCCTCGGTCACCGGCTCGGGTTCGCGTCGTGGGCCGGGATCGAAGCCGCGTCCCCCGCCTACTTCGAGCGGCTGGTGCCGCTCTTCGACCGGATCGACAGCAGCGACGCGTTCGTCCGACCGGCCCAGGCGTTCCGCACCTGGGCCACCCGCCGGGCCCGGGAGCGGCGCGCCATGCACGGCATCGAGGCCGTGGTCGCCGAGATCTGGGCCGCCCGAGCGGCCCGCGGCGTCCCGCGCGGCGACTTCCTCGAGCAGCTCGTGGCGTCGTACGCCGACCTCGAATCCGACGCACAGCTCGTCGGCGCCGCGCGCGACGTCATCATGCTGCACTCCGGCGCCCAGTCGAACCTGTACGCGGCCCTGGCGTGGACGCTGATCAACGTGGTCCAGGACCCCGAGCTGCTGGCGCGCGTGCGCGACGGCGACGACGCGCTCCTCGAGCGCTGCGCCCACGAATCGATCCGGGTCGCGCAACGCTCGATCACACTCCGCGAGGTCCTGCGACCGGTCGAGGTCGACGACGAGACGCGCACCTACCAGCTCGGTCCGGGCACGATGCTCACGACGATGCTGAGCGTCACCAACACGACCGCCGCCCCCGACCTCGACCGATTCGACCCCGACCACTACGAGGGCCGGCGGCTCTCGGGTGACGTGACCGTCGCGACCAAGGAGCTGGTCAGCACCTTCGGGCACGGCACCCACGCCTGCCCTGCGGCCCGGTTCTCGATCTCCGCGATCCGCACCGCGGTTCGGCGCCTCGTCGACACCTATGACCTCGAGCCCCGATTTCGAGCACCCGCGGTTCGGCGCCGCCAGATCGGCGGCGTCGCCCGCGCCGAGCGGCCCCTCCGGATCCGGTACCGGACCCGGACCTAAGTTCCTGTCTCGTGCCCATCGACCTCGCCGAGCTGCTCGCCCCGGCGCACACCGCCGTGCTCACCATGGAGCTGCAACGCGGCGTCGTGGGTGACCGGGCCACCATCGGTGCCCTCGCCGACGCCGTCGCGGACGGGGACGTGATCGACCACGCCGCCCGCGTCGTCCGAGCGGCGCGGGCCGTCGGGGCCCGCGTCGTGCACTGCACCGCGGAGTTCCGACCCGACCGGGCCGGGTCGAGCGACAACGCCCCCCTGCTGCGTGCCATCGCGAAGGGCCCCGCCCACCTGCTCGCCGGGAGCCCCGACACCGCGCTGGTGCCCGAGCTCGGGCCCGAACCGTCCGACGTCCTCGCGGCCCGCCGCCACGGCCTCACCCCGTTCCCCGGCACCGACCTCGACCAGATCCTCCGCAACCTCGCCGTGACCACGATCGTGGCCACGGGCGTCTCGGTGAACATCGGGATCACCGGACTCGTGATGGTCGCCGTCGACCTCGGCTACCGGTGCGCCGTCGTCACCGACGCCGTCGCTGGCGTCCCCGCCGACTACACCGCCGCGGTGCTCGAGCACACCCTCGCGCCGTTGGCGACGCTGCTCACCACCGAGCAGGTCCTCGCGACCTGGTCCACCTCGTGACGCCGGCCGCCCCGGGCCCGACAGGGGCGCCGGGCCCCGACCGGGGACAGAATGCGAGGCCACGATGACGACGACCGCCGCCAACCTCGACTTCCGACGCCTGCTCGACGGCAAGGTCGCGCTCATCACCGGCGCCGCATCGGGGCAGGGACGCGCCGCCGCGCTGCTCTTCGGAGCCCACGGCGCCAAGGTCGTCGTCGCCGACATCAACGACGAAGGGTCGGCCGAGACCGTCCGGCTCCTCGAAGAGGGCGACGCCGAAGGCGTGGTCGTCCACGCCGACGTGTCCCAGCGTGGTGACGTCGACACCATGGTCGACGCCGCGCTCGACCGGTTCGGCCACCTCGACGTCCTCTACAACAACGCTGCGGTGCAGATGAGTGGACGCCTCGTCGACTGCACCGACGATGATTGGGACGTCACGATCGCCACGAACCTGTCGGCGATCTTCTGGGCCTGCCGGGCCGCGCTCCCCCACCTCCTCGACGGCCAGGGGGGCAGCATCATCAACACCGCGTCGACGCTGGGCCTGATCGGCTCCGAGGGGTACGCCGCCTACGGCGCGGCCAA
>DAIMHT010000151.1:0-4588 GCA_036723155.1 Actinomycetota bacterium | reverse complement strand
GGAGCCGGGTGGTGGTGGTCTTGCCGTTGGTGGCGGACACCAGCGCGGTGCGCCGACCACCCGCGAGCTCGGCCAGCGCGTCGGGTGCGATGGCGTTGATGACCCGGCCGCTGATCGTCGCGCCCGCGCCGCGTCTGGTGACGCGCGACAGCCACCCGGCGATTCGACCGGCCCGGACCCCGAACCGGGTGCGGAGGGATCGCGTCATCGGCGCTCGCACCAGTACGCGTCGACGCGGTAGGGGATCGCGAGGTCGTCCCGACCGGCGGTCTGGGGGTTGGTGGCGAGGAAGGTGCGGATCTCGTCGAGCACGACCTCCCGGTCGGCGTCGGGGAGGACCGCGACGTGGCTCACCGACGCGAACCGCTCGACGATGCCGTCGGCGCTGATGGGTTGCTCGTGCCGGAACGTAGCTTCGTGGAGCGGACCGAAGCCGCCCCGGTCGCCGAGCGCGGCGTCGCTCCACCGGTCGTGGTCCCGCCACGGGGCGCGCTTCTCGACCCGGTCCATGATCGACCACAGCTGGTCGACCCAGTCGACCTGGCGGTCGCGGGCGTTCCAGATCATCCCGGCGCCCCCGCCGGGCCGCAGCACCCGGGCCAGCTCGGTGAACGCCCGCTCGGCGTCGAACCAGTGGAAAGCCTGCGCCACCGTGACCGCGTCGAGGGTGGCGTCACGGAACGGCAGCGCCTCCGCGGTGGCGGCGGTCACCGGGATGTCGGGCTGGGTGGCGCGCAGCTGGGCTCGCATCCCTTCGACTGGCTCCACCGCCAGGAGTGAGGCGCCGGTCGGGGCGAGGAGCCGGGTCAGCTTCCCGGTGCCGGCGGCGAGGTCGACGACGGTCGTCCCGGGCCCGATGTGGAGGTGCTCGACGAGCCACGCCACTGCGTCGGGCGGGTAGGAGGGTCGGGCCCGTTCGTAGACGTCAGCGCCGGCGTCGAAGCCGCGCGCCGCCACGTCATGGATTCCCATGGCTTGATGTTGGCACCCCGCCGGTTGGTCCCGGGTCAGCGGTGGAGGCCGCACTCCAGCTTGTCGAGCCCGGCCCACCGTCCGGCGCGGGCGTCTTCGCCCTCGGCGACGGGTCGGGTGCAGGGCCAGCACCCGATCGACGCGTAGCCCTTCTCGCGCAACGGGTGCTCGGGGAGGGAGCGGTCCTGGGCGTACCGCTGGACGTCGATCTCGGTCCAGTCGGCGATGGGGTTGATCTTCACCATGCCGCGCCCGACGTCGTAGCCGACGACGGGGGTCTTGGTCCGGGTGGGTGCCTCGTCGCGGCGCAGCCCGGTCATCCACGCGGTGCGACCCGCGAGCGCTTTCGCCATCGGGACGACCTTGCGGGCGGCGCAGCACCCGTCGGGGTCGTCGAGCCACCGGTCGTCGGGGGTCACCTCGGGCTCGACGATCCGCAGGTTCAGGTTGTAGCGGCGCCGGACGGTCTCGACGTACCAGAGCGTCTCGGCGAAGTGGTACTGGGTGTCGAGGAACACGACCTCGATGTCGGGCACCACCTGCGCCGCGAGGTCGATGAGGACGCAGTCCTGGAACGACGACGCCAGCACGAGCCCGTCACCGAAGCGCTCCGCGGCCCACTCGATCGCCGCCGTCGCCGGCTGCGATTCGAGGGCGGTCGACGCGGCGTCGAGCTGGCGCAGGTCGGGGAGGTCGCGGTCGTTCATGTCGCGCACTCGCTGTCACCAACGTCCTTGACGTACGGTCCGGTCTCGTCGAAGTCGATGTAGAACTCGGGTGCTTCCTCGGGGTCGGGGAACGCGTCGAGGTCGCGTAGCCCTTCACCGACGGCGGTGGCGCCACCGGAGCGTCCGAGCCAGTCGGGGAACGTCTCGCCGGCGCTGCGCTCACCGGCGTAGCGCCCGACGACCCGCACCACCGCGTCCGATGCGGTGCGGGCCGGGACCTTGACCGCCTTGTTGCCGAACTCGATGGCCATCTGGCCGACGTGTCCGCCGAGGAGCATCTGGTACCCGGGGGCGGCCCGCCCGTGGGCGCGCCGCTCGAGGCCGAAGAACCCGATGTCGGAGGTGTGGTGCTGACCGCAGCTGTTGGTGCACCCCGAGATGTTGATCCGCACCCCGCCGACCTCGGCCAGCCCGGCTTCGTCGAGGGCCCGGTCGATGTCGTCGGCGAGGCCGCGGGACTGGGTGACGGCGAGGTTGCAGGTGTCGGCCCCGGGGCAGGCGACGACGTCGCGGGCGAGCTCGGCGCCGGGCGACGCCATGCTCATGGCGCTCAGCCGCTCGTAGAGGCCGGGCAGCTGCTCGTCGGTGAGGCCCCGGAACACCAGGTTCTGGCGGTTCGTGACCCGCAGGTCGGCGTGGAGGTCGCGTTGGAGGGCCGCCAGCTCACGGAACTGGTCCGCGGTGATGTCACCGAGGCGGCAGTGGGCGTACGCGCTGACGGTGCCGTTGGCGCGGCCGCGCACCACGTTGGCGAGCTCCCACGCCCGGTACGGGTCGATGCCCTTCAGCTCGACCGGGGTGCCGGCGTCGGCGTCGAACGTGGTCGTCATGCCCGCCGGCTCGTCGCCGCGCTCCGCGACGACGTCGGGGATCCCCCCGGGGTACGTGGCCGACGCGATGAGGAAGCGGCGCTCCTTGATGATGCGCTCGCGCAGCTCATCGATGCCCATGGTGTCGACGAGCCACTTCAGGCGGGCCCGCAGCTTGTTGTCACGGTTGCCGTGGTGGTCCTGGACCCGCAGGATCGACTCGATCGTCGGGAGCAGCTCCTCGCGGGGCGTGAACTCCTCGAGGGCCTGGGCCGGGTGCGGGTTGGCGCCGAGGCCCCCGGCGATGAAGACCCGGAACCCGGGCTCGACCGTCCCGTCGGGGCGGGGCCGGTTGACGCCGATGACGCCGACGTCGTTGAACATCGCCTGGCCGCAGTCGGTGGCGCAGCCGGAGAAGTTGATCTTGAACTTGCGGGGGAGCCGCTGCGCGATCGGGTTGCGCAGGAACAGGTCGGTGGTGGCCTGCGCCCACGGCGTGATGTCGAGCACCTCGAACGGGCACGCGCCGGCGAGGTGACAGCCCGCGACGTTGCGGACCGTGTCGCCGCACGCCTCGCGGCTGGTCAACCCGACCGCGGCGAGCGCCCGCAGCACCTCGCCCATCCGCTCGAGGGCGACGAAGTGGAACTGGACGTTCTGGCGGGTCGTGAGGTGCCCCCAGCCCCGCGAGTACTCCTCCGCGAGGTAGGCGAACATCTCGAGCTGGTCCGGGGTCACGCGCCCGTGCGGCACCTTCACCCGCAGCATCTGCTGGTGACCACCTTGGCGCTGCCCGTAGACCCCCTGGTTCAACCGGAACACCTTGAACGCGTCGTCGTCGATCTCGCCCGCGAGATAGCGGCCGACCGCGTCCTCGAACCGGTCGAGCTCGTGCTCGACCTCCGGGTCGAGCGGCCGGCTTCGGAGCTCAGTCACGTCGATCATGCGCGGGGCTTTCGGGGGCATGGGCGCGCCTCGACGCGCCCGGCGGGCAGGTCACAGTCGGGCGGCGCAGAAAAGGTCAGGCGGCGCGACCGACCGAACGACGGCGACTCATCTCGTCGTGCATCTCGTGGGGCGTCCGCCCCATCGAGACGCTCGGGGCGCCCTTCGCTCGAATCACTACGACAACTGTAGGGGAATCCCCCCCGAAATACCAGCGGGAAGGTCAGAAATCCCGGGGCCGGGTTCGGGGCCGGTGCGGGCCCGGATTAGCGCCGGCCGGCTGGGGCCCCACCGGTAGCCTCCAGAGCACATGCGCCAGTCGGAGCTGTTCCTGCGCACCCTGCGCGACGACCCCGCCGACGCCGAGACCGACGGCCACCGGCTCCTCCTCCGCTCCGGCTGCATCCGCCGGGTCGCCAGCGGCGTCTACGCCTGGCTGCCCCTGGGGCGCCGGATCCTGGCCCGGGTCGAGGGGATCGTGCGCGAGGAGATGGACGCCGCCGGCGCCCAGGAGGTCACCCTCCCCATCATCCAGCCCTTGGACCTGTGGGCCCGCTCCGGACGCGACCAGACGTACGGGCCGCTCATGTTCCGGTTCCACGACCGCAAGGACGCCGGGTTCTGCCTCTCGCCGACCGCCGAGGAAGTGGTCACCGCGCTCGTCGCGGGCGAGTACTCGAGCTACCGCGACCTGCCCGTCAACATCTATCAGATCAACTGGAAGTACCGCGACGAGCTGCGGCCCCGCTTCGGGTTGCTGCGAGCACGCGAGTTCCTGATGAAGGACGCGTACTCGTTCCACACCGACGCCGACGACCTCAAGCACACCTACCAGGACATGTACGACGCGTACGCCCGCATCTTCACCCGCTGCGGCCTCGAGTGGCGCGCCGTCGAGGCCCAGACCGGCGAGATCGGCGGCGACACCAGCCACGAGTTCATGGCCGTCGCCGCCGTCGGCGAGGACACCTTCGTGTGGTGTCCGAGCTGCGAGTACGCCGCGAACGTCGAAGCCGCCCGCCGCAAGAGCCCGACCCGCCACGACGGGACCGTCGACGCGCCCGCGATGACCGAGATCGACACGCCGGACCTGCCCGGCATCGCGGTCGTCGCCCGCCACCTCGGTGTCCCCGA
>DAIMHT010000150.1:0-4601 GCA_036723155.1 Actinomycetota bacterium | reverse complement strand
GTCGGGTGGCGACGATCAGGGGCGGCGGGGTCGGTTGGTCCAACCCCCCTCTTCGGTAGGGAACCAGCCCCCCGCCGCGAACGTGCCGCCGTCGACGTGCACCGTGGTGCCGGTGACGAACGACGCCAGGTCGGAGGCGAGGAACAGCGCGACGCCCGCGGCGTCTGCCGGCGTCCCGAACCGGCCCACGGGAACCCACACCGGAATCAGATGCTCGTCTTCGGGTGGGACCCATTGCGAGTACGGGACTTGGAGCGTCTCCGTCACGTCCGGCGCCATCGCGTTGACCCGGATCCCGTGGGTGGCGTACTCGAGCGCCAAGCTCTTGGTCAGTCCGGTGATCCCGGCCTTGAACGCCGCGTACACCGCCCGGGTCGGGATCCCCCGAAAGGCCTCGATGGTCGACACGTTGACGATGGCTCCGCTCCCCTGCTCGACCATGGGTCCGAGGACGGCGCGGCTGCAGAGCAGCACGTGCTCGAGGTTCACCCGGTACAGGTCGAGCCAGTCCTCCGGGGTGGACTCGTGAAACGCCTTTCGGGCACCGCCGTAGTGGCCCACGTTGTTCACGAGGACGTCGACTCGGCCGTGCTCGTCCATGGCGGCCCGGAGAATCTGTTCCACGTCGCGTTCCTGGCGAACGTCGGCCACGACACTGACCGCGCTGCCCCCAGCCGCTCGGATCGACGCCACCGTGTCCTCGGCCCGACCGGCATCGAGCTCGGCGACGACCACCGTCGCGCCCTCCGACGCGAACCGCTCGGCGACGCCGCGACCGATTCCGCCGCCGCCGCCGGTCACGATCGCCGTCTTCTCGTCGAGGAGCCCGATGCGGCGAGCCTACGACGCCTGTAGGTTGGGCCCCATGAGCGACACCGCCACCATCGTCGACCATGACCGTGTCACGGTCGTGCACGCGACCCGAGACGACGACACCCTCCTCGTCGAGCCTGACGACCTCGCCCGAGCCACGGGTTGGACACTCAAACCCGAAGGGCTCTGCCGCGACGACGTCTGCGTCCCAGTACGCGATCGGGGCGCGCTCGCGCGCGAGCGCGGCATCGACGTGCGGGCCTTCGCAGCCGCGCTCGGCCGCCCGGCGGCGCTCGAACCGGCCGCGTCGATGGCGGTGCTCGGCGAGGGATCGGACACCCTGGGCGCGCAGCTCACGTCGCTGACGGCGCCCCCGTTCACGCTGCCCGACCTCGATGGCAATCCGGTTTCGCTCTCCGACTTCGCGGGCCGCAAGCGACTGCTGATCGCCTGGGCGTCGTGGTGAGGGTGCCGCTGGGACCTGCCCGTGTGGCAGGAGCTGTACGAGGAGCTGGGACCGAAGGGTCTGGTGCCCATCGCGGTGGCGCTCGACGAGGATCTCGCGGCCGTCAACCAGTGGGCTCGTGACGAATCGCCGGTCCCGCTCACGTACCCGATGCTGGTCGACCGTGACCACGTCGTCGCCGAGCAGTACGGGATCATGAACATCCCGACGACGGTCTGGATCGACGAGCACGACCGGGTGGTCCGGCCACCGTCCATCGCTCCCGCCGACGACAGGTTCCGTGACTTCACGCAGATCGATTCGGCGGTCCATCACGCGGCGCTGCGGAGCTGGGTCCTGGACGGAGTCGCGCCGCTCACCGACGACGAGGTCCGCGGCCGTCAGATCGCGCCGGAACCCGCGGTGCAGCAGGCCCGGGCCGAGCGCCGGCTGGCTGTCCACCTGCTGCGCGCCGGTGACCGCGACGCCGGCGAACGCCACCTCGCGGCGGCGATGACGCTCGCCCCGAACGACTGGACCATCCGGCGGGGCTCGATGCCGATCCGGGGCGAGGACCCGTTCGGTCAGGCGTTCTTCGACTTCTACCAGGAGTGGGAGGCCGCGGGCCGGCCCGGCTACGGGGCGTGACACCCGAGGTCGTTGCCACCGGGATCCGCTTCCCGGAGGGTCCGGTCTGGTGCGCCGGCCCGAGTGACCGTGACGACGTGCTGGTCTGCACCTCGGTCGCGGACGGCGCGTTGGAACGGGTCCATCTGTCTGACGGACGCGTCGAGCGCGTGGCTGTGGTCGGTGGCGGCGCCAACGCCGCCGCGGCGTGCGCCGACGGCGGGTTCCTCGTCACCCAGAACGGCGGCATCGACTTCACGAGCACCAAGCTGTATCCCGACGACCCGCCGCCGTACCGTCCGGTGACACCTGGCATCCAGCGGGTCAGCACCGAACGCGACGTCACCTATGTGACCGATTCGGGCTTCCGGGCGCCCAATGACCTCGTCGTCGCGGCCGACGGCACGTTGTGGTTCACCGACCCGCCGCCCTTCCCGCCCTCCGGTGATCCTGTCGGACGGGTGCACACCCTGGAGCCCGACGGGACGAGCCGGGTCGTGGCGGCGGAGTTCGTGTACTGCAACGGCATCGCGCTCGAACCGGACGGCACACCGGTCGTCGTGGAAGGCCGAGGGCTGGTCCGCCTCGAGCCCGACGGTGGTCGCCACTGGATCGTGGAGACGATCGGCGGCAGCGCCGGCGACGGGCTCTGCGTCGACATCGAAGGCCGTCTCTACGTCGCCAACACCGCCGAGCACGGTGTCCGCGTGTTCGAGCCCGACGGCGCCGAGGTCGAGTTCCTGGCCATCCCCGGGCGAGGTGTCACCACCAACTGCTGCTTCGGGGGACGCGACCGCCGGACGCTCTTCGCCACCGACGGGATCCCGGGTCACGTCGTCGCCTGGGAGGGGCTTCCGACGCCGGGCCTCCCGCTGCACCCCTGGCCCCACCCTGGTACGTTCGCCGCGACCGCTCGGGCCACTTAGAGGGAGAACCCCCGCATGCGTGCAGCGATCTTCGTGGAGCAAGACGGCGACCTCGTCGTCGAAGACGTCAAGGCAGCCGACCCCGGCCCCCGCGACGTCGTCGTCCGTATCACCGCCAGCGGCGTCTGCCACTCCGACCTCTCGGTGATCAACGGGACCCTGCCCATGCCGCCGCCGGCGATCCTCGGGCACGAAGGGACCGGCATCGTCGAAGACGTCGGCGCCGAGGTCTCTCGGGTCAAGCCCGGGGACCGGGTCATCGGCTCGTTCATCCCCGCCTGCGGGGTCTGCTGGTACTGCCGCAACCAGCAGTCGAACCTCTGCGAGCAGACGTACGCGGTGATGGCCACCCCCCGCGCCACTCGCAAGGACGGCACCGCACTCCCCACCATGACCGGGCTCGGCACCTTCGCCGACGTCATGACCTGCGACGAGATCTCGCTCGTCAAGGTCGAGACGGACCTTCCCGACGAGCAGCTCGCCCTCATCGGCTGCGGCGTGACCACCGGTGTGGGCGCGGCGCTGAACACCGCGAAGGTCGTGCCCGGATCGACGGTTGCCGTCGTCGGCTGCGGCGGGGGCGGCCAGGCGGTCATCCAGGGGGCCAAGATCGCGGGCGCGTCGCGCATCATCGCGATCGACCCGGTCGAGCTGAAGCGCAAGACGGCGCTGACGCTCGGCGCGACCGACGCGGTGGATCCGAGCGACGGGAACGCGACCGCGCAGGTCCAAGCGCTGACCGGTGGCCGCGGCGCCGACTACGCGTTCGAGGTCATCGGCAACCCCAAGACGGTGCAGCAGGCGTTCGACATGACCCGCCCGGGAGGCGCGTGCGTCGTCGTCGGTGTGCCCCGCTTCGACCAGACGATCGAGCTTCCGAGCATGCCGCTGGTGCTCCAGGAGAAGCGGGTCCTCGGGACGGTGTACGGCTCCGCGCAGGTCAACCGGGACTTCCCCCGCCTGATCGGCCTCGTCGAGCAGGGGCGCCTCGACCTCGGTGACATGGTCTCGCGCCGGATGAAGCTCGACGACATCAACGACGCGTTCAAGGCCATGCAGGCGGGCGAGGTCATCCGCAGCGTCATCACCTGACGCCGCGGCCGGTCAGCCGGTCTCGAGCCCGAAGAAGCCCTCGGCGAGTCGCCCGTCGGGGAAGCCAGCCAGCTTGCCGGTCGCGGTCAGCCAGCCCCGGATCATCTCGGTGATCGGATCCCAGTCGCTGTGCTGACTGGCGTGGCTGCGCAACGCGTCCATCTTGCGATCGAAGGTGTCGGTGACGTCCACGAAGCGGTTAGGCGTTCCCGCCGCCATGAGCCAGGTCTCGGCGACCGACCACGGCTCCAGGCCTTCGTCCTCGAGGAGCTCGGGGTGCGCGAACGGGTTGCGGGCGTCGGGATACACCGCGCACAGGGCCGCTTCACCCGCCGCGAGGTGATCGGGGTGGCTGGCGTAGATCCGCTCGTAGTTCCGGTCCGGGGACTGGGTGATCACCCGCTGGGGTCGGACCTGGCGGATCACCCGGCTGACGTCGCGTCGCAGCTCCAGCGTCGGCTGGAGCCGACCGTCGGGATGACCGAGAAAGACCAGATCCTCGACGCCGACCACCTTGGCCGCCGCGGTCTGCTCGACCTGTCGGAGCTCGGCCATCTCCGCCCGGGAGATGCTCCGATCCGAGCCGCCGGCCTCGCCGCTGGTCGCAAGGCAGTACGTGACCTGGATGCCCGCGTCGGTCCAGGTCGCCACGCTGCCCGCCACGCCGAAGTCGACGTCGTCGGGGTGCGCCGTGATGA
>DAIMHT010000149.1:0-4609 GCA_036723155.1 Actinomycetota bacterium | reverse complement strand
GCCACGGCTGGAAGGTCGAGACGCTCTCCACCCAGCCCTCCGACATGGGCGGCGTACGTGAGGTCACCCTCGTGGTCAAAGGCCCCGACGCCTGGGCGCGGCTCAAGCACGAGGCGGGACCCCACCGGGTCCAACGCGTCCCGGTCACCGAGAGCCAAGGCCGGGTCCACACCAGCGCCGCGACCGTCGCCGTGCTCCCCGAAGCCGAAGAGCTCGATGTGGCGATCGATCCGAACGACCTCGAGATCGACGTGTACCGGTCGAGCGGCCCCGGCGGCCAGTCGGTCAACACCACCGACTCGGCGGTGCGGATGACCCATGTGCCGACCGGCGTCGTCGTCACCTGTCAGGACGAGAAGAGCCAGCTGCAGAACAAGGACAAGGCCTTGCGCATCCTGCGGTCTCGTCTCTTGCAGCTCGAGCAGGACCGACAGGACGCCGAGGTCTCATCGGCGCGGCGTAGCCAGGTCAAGGGCGGCGGACGATCGGAGAAGGTCCGGACCTACAACTTCAAGGAGAACCGCGTCACCGACCATCGGGTCGGCGTCACCGTCCACGCCCTGGACCAGGTGCTCGCCGGTGGCGAACCCCTGGACGAGATCACCGATGCCCTCGCCGCCGCCGAGCGGGCGGAGCAGCTCGGTTCCGAGGCGTGACGACCTGGGCGTCGCTGCTCGACGACGCCGAGCGGGCGCTCACCGCAGCCGGAATCGGCGCACCGTCGGTCGACGCCCGCTGGATCGTCGAAGAGGTCGCTGAGCGACGCAACGGCGCCTGGAGGCTCAACGCCGCCGACGCCGCACCCCCCTCCGCGGTGCGCCGCGTCCACGAACTCGTGACGCGCCGAGCCCGAGGCGAGCCCCTGCAGTACGTCGTCGGGTCCTGGGCGTTTCGCGACCTCAACCTGCTCGTCGACCCCCGGGTGTTGATCCCACGGCCCGAGACGGAGCAGACCGTCGAGGTCGCGCTCCGCGAAGCGGCCCGGCTCGGGTTCCGCACCGGTGGACGCAGTCCGTGGGACGGTACCCAGACGACCGCGCACGTCGCCGATCTCGGGACGGGCTCGGGAGCGATCGCGCTGGCCTTGGCGACCCGGCTCCCCGAGGCCCAGGTGTGGGCCACGGACCGCAGCCCGGCCGCGGTCGCGGTGGCGCGCGCGAACCTGGCTGGAGCCGGCAGCGCCGCGACCCGGGTCCGCCTTGCCGAGGGGGACTGGTTCGACGCCCTCCCTCACGATCGTCGCGGCTCGTTCGACCTGATCGTGAGCAATCCGCCCTACCTCGCCGAGCGCGAGCTCGAGGGCCTCCCGCCCGAGGTCGCTCACTACGAGCCCGTCGGCGCGCTCGTGAGCGGGCCGACCGGGCTCGAAGCCATCGAGCACCTGATCGGTGTCAGCCCCGAGTACCTCACGCCGAGACGGGGCACACTCGTGCTTGAGATCGCGCCGCATCAGTCGGTCGCGAGCCGAGCGCTGGCCGAAAGGGTGGGGTTCGCCGACGTGCTCGTCGAGCGCGACCTCGCCGGACGAGAACGAGTGCTGGTCGCACGAGGAGGCTGAAGCTGGTGGCAGACGACACGCTCGATGTGGACGCGATGCTGGAACGGTTCCGGTCCCGCGCCGCCGCGGTGCGCGACCGACCGCTCCCACCGGTCGCGGGTCCTGAGCGCCAACGGTTCGTGGAGCAGGCCCAGCTCGACTTCCAGGACTTCTCGATGCTCGGTGACGCCCGCTGGGAGTACGAAGACGGTGTGCTGACCCTGCGGATCGGGCTGGGAGCGCCGACCTGAGGACCCGGTTCACATCCGGTTGAGCCGCTCCAAGACGACCCGGTCGATCGCAACCCACAAGGTCTTCGAGATGGGATAGCCGAGCACGGGACCGAGGACCGTGATGGGGACGAGGACGGCCAGGAGGGGCGCGACCGGCACGTTCGGCGCGGTGACGGCGACGAGCGTGATGAACACGACGGCGAACACGGTGCCGGTCAGCACGAAGTTCATGGCCATGGCGCCGGTCCAGTAGCCGTCCTCGTGTTCGAAGGACAGACCGCAGCGCGGGCAGGCCGGGACCAGGTGGAACCAGTGGTGGAAGAGGCCCCGCGACCCGCACCGAGGGCAGCGGCCGGTGAGCCCCCGCCCGAGCTGGCGCCACGCGCCCGCGGCGGGCGGGGGTTGGCGGCTCAGGGGCTCACCTGGTTTGTGGAGCCGTCCGTGACGAGCGGCACCGTGCGCCCCTCCCAGGGCTCGTCGGTCATCGAGACCATGACGTCTCGGTCACGCGTGTTGGCCAGGGCGCGTCGACCGTCGGGTGTGAGCCCGGTCACGATCCCGAGGGACGGGGTGCCGTCGCGTTCGAAGACGATCGATGTGGCCTCGACGGTCATGGTCCCGTCGTAGGCGCCGGCGGGCTCGCGTCGAGGTTGGGCGTCGACGCTCCGTTGCGTCACGAGCGGATCGGCTCGGCCGAACCCCTCCGGGGGCGGCGCCGTCGAGTAGCAGCCGATCGAGTGCTTGGTCACGTACCACCCGAGCGCGCTCACGTACCCGACCGAGCCGGGGTCGGCTCGGCACGCCTCGACCATGGCCGCGATCGCGTGGGTCGGGTAGTTGTTGGCCGGACCGCCGGCGAAGCCGAGACCTCCGGTCACGGTCAGCGGGCGGTCGTCGGCGGTGCCTGCGATCGCCAGTCCGAGCTCGTGCGCGCCGATCTGCACCGCGGACGGGAAGCAGGAGTAGAGGTCGAACCGGCTGACGTCATCGACGCTGATCCCTCCGGCCGCCAACGCGGCATGGCCGGCCGCGGCGATGGCCGGCGACGCGTCCAGTCGCGCTCGCTCGGACCAGAAGCGGTGGTCGTGCGCGTCCGCGCCCGAACGGGGGAACACCAGTCGGTCGTCGGGGACACCGGCGGCCCGCGCGGTCTCGTACGAGCAGAGCAGGATCGCCGCGGCTTGATCGACGTCGATGTTGGCGCACATCCGCTTGGGGTACGGGAACGCGACCAGGCGGTTGTCGGGTGTGACCGTGCGGATCTCCTCCGCGGTCAGCGCCTCCCGGGACCAGGCGTGGGGGTTCGTGGCCGCCACCGCGCTGAACCGGGACCAGAGCTCGCTCGTCGCGACCTGATGCTCGTCCACCCCTCGGCCGGCGGTCGCGCGCAGCGCGGTCTCGAAGAGCGGATAGATCTGGGTGGGAGCGGCCGCGCCGTGCGCGAGCTCGTAGTCGCTGCTCGGCGCGTGGGTGTCGCCGATCACGATCGGGCATGCCGGGTCGTCAGCCATCGTCCAGTCGAGCCACGCCTTCGGCTCCCGTCGTGCCCGCCACCGGGTGTTCACGCACTCGGCGCCGCCGAGGAGCACGACGTCGGCGCTCCCATCCTCGATCTGGGGGACGACGGAGTTGACGAGGAGCTGGGGGCTGTTGCCGCCGACGGTGCTCGTCATCGTGCGACGCACGTCGCCGACGCCGAGCCGGCGGCCGAGGAGCGCGCCCGGATCGGGATACGGCCACGAGACGATGCTCACCACGGCGACGGTGTCGACCGACGACAGCAGCGACGCCTTCGCGTCCTCCTCCGCGGCGCGGGCGGCGCGGGCCAGCAGGTCGATTGGTTCCAGCGCGGCCGTCGGGTCGTCGGGGCGTTGCTCGGACTGCCCGACACCGACGATCACCGCGGTGCGCGGGTTCGTCACGCGGCCGAACGTACCCGTCCCGGTGGGGGAGGTCAGCCTTCGCCTGCGGCCCCGGCCGGGACGGGCCACGACGCCACACCGGGCGCGGCGCTCTCGTCACAGATCGAGCGGTAACCGCAATGGGTGCACACCGTGACGTCGTTGACACCGGCGAAGTCCCGTTCGGCCAGCATGGCGCCGACCACGGCGGTCAGCTGCTCCTCGACCGAGGCGAGGTCCTCGTCGGTCGGCTCCCAGGGATCGGGGTCGTCGACGACCTCGGTCGCCAGGTGCTCGTATCGGAGCTGGAGCCGCAAACCCCGCTCGGCGGCGTGCGGTGCCGCGACCCACGCCTGCAGCTGCGCCTGCGGATCGTGGCCGATGGCGTGTTCGGCGACGCGTCCGCTCTTGTAGTCCCGGACATCGAGGATCCCGTCGTGTGCCCAGACGGCGTCGAAGCGGGCCGTGGCGAGGAACACCGGCGGACCCGAGAAGGCCCGGGCCCACTCGACCTCGTGACCGACCGAGTCCGCGTCGAGCGGGCACCGCTCGGCGTGGCGTCGAACCTCGTCGACGGTGCGCGCGTCGGCGCCGTGGGCCGTGAGCACGTCGTCGACGTGGGCGGCGTCGTGACACGACCCCGTGCGATGCACGAGATGCAACAGCTGGTGCAGTAGGAGCCCGTGGCTGGTGCCGTCCTGCCGGTCGCTCTGGGGGAGGTTGAGCAGCGCCCGGTCCCGCCACTGGCGCCGGCATCGGTTCCACGTCGCCAGGCTGGTCGGAGAGATCGAGAGCAGACCCGGGACCAGGGCGTCTCGACGCGTCAGCATCGACGCCCGGACATTGTGCGCGGGACAGCGGGGCACGAAGCGGCACGTGGCGCAGTCGCGCCCCGGCACCGCCGTGCCGGCATCAGCGCGTCCTCGGGCGACCGCGAC
>DAIMHT010000148.1:0-4676 GCA_036723155.1 Actinomycetota bacterium | reverse complement strand
GCTCGGCGCTCTGCGGGTACTCGTCTCGGTCGACGATGTTCTTGTCGAAGCACGATGCCATCAGGTCGCACGCTTCGCGTTCCATCCACGTCGTGACAAACGTTGCCAAGTTGAGGCGGGCATTGCCATCGAGCATCAGCTCGTCGCTGACGATCTGCGCCGCGAGCCGAGCGGGAAGCTCTCCTTCGGAGAGCTTGTAGCGCGCGATGGTCGCCTCGTGGATCCCGGCATACATGGGGTTCAGCGACAGCTCGAGGTCTTGTTCTTTGGTCGGCACCTGCCGGGCCAATGGCATGGCATCTCCTCGGGTCGCTCGACGTGGCGCGACGCGGGACCGCCGCGGCGGCCAGACTACGGGTCGGTCGCGCGGCCGGGCAGGGGACCGCGGATGGACGGGTAGGGTGCGCGCGTGGCCGATGCTGACCCCTTCATCGGGGCCCTGCGCGCCTGCCACGACCATCTCGTCACCTCGATCGCGGCCCTCGACCAGCGCAGCCTGACGCGACCGTCCGCGTGTGACGAGTGGGACGTCGCCCAGCTCCTCGGGCACCTCGGAAGTGGCGCTGAGATCGGACTGGGCGGCCTCGACGCGGCCCGGTCCGGCACCGAGCCGCCGGCCCGCGAGACCTTCCCCTCGGTGTGGGCCCGCTGGGATGCCATGGGCCCCGAGGAGTGCCGGGACGCGTTCGTGGCGTGGGACGAGCGTCTCGTCGCCGGCTACGAGGCGCTCGACGACGCCACGCGGGCCACGCTCCGGATCAAGCTCGGGTTCTTGCCCCGCCCCATGGACGTGCAGAGCATCGTGGGCTCCCGGCTCAGCGAATCCGCGCTCCACAGCTGGGATGTGCGCGCCGGCACCGACCCGACGGCCACCCTCGACCCGCTCGCGGCGGAGCTGCTCGTGGATCGACTGCCGCTGTCCATCGGCTTCTTCGCCCACCCTGACGCCGTGCCCGACCCGATCACCCTGGCGGTGAACACCGTCGATCCCACCCGGGCCTTCGCCCTGTCGACGGTCGACGGCGTGACCCTCCAGCCCGGCACCCCACCGAGCGGCGATGGGACCCTGACCCTCGGCGCCGAGGCGCTCGTCCGCCTCGTCGCCGGGCGCGTCCAGACCCACCGAACCGGCGTCCGGCTCGACTCGGATTCGCTCACCATCGACGACCTCGGCCGCCTCTTCCCCGGCTACTGACCCCCACCGGCCCCGAGCCCGCAGCGAGAGCCCCGGCTTATAGAGAGGGTGGCTCATTATCTGCTACCCTCTGTATATGTCACCGTCGCGGTCACCAGGCTCGGGCGCCGCGTCGCCGGGAGCCGACATCATCAGCCAGCTCGGTGAGCTCCTGGTGCGATCCTCGTGGCGGCTCCGCCGGGGCTGGGCGAAGGAGCTCGCCCCGCTCGGTGTGACCTTCGGACAGGCCCGGGCGCTGCGCGTCCTCGCGGCCGCGGGCGAGCCGATGCGCATGGCGGACCTCGCGGCCAGCCTCGAGATCGTCCCGAGGTCCCTCACCACCATGATCGACTCCGTCGTGGCGGCCGGGCTCGTGCACCGCGAGGCCGACCCCCATGATCGACGCTCGGTCCTGGTCTGCCCGACCGGGGCCGGGCGCGACGTGCTCGACCGCATGGACAGCGCCCGCCGTGCCACCGCCGAGGAGCTCTTCGGGCGCCTGACCGCCGGCCAACGCCGCGAGCTGCTGAACCTGTTGGTGCTGCTCGCGGAGCAGGACGCGACGCCGGCGACGGCGCGCGTCGGGAGCGCCTGATGGGCCACGGATCCCCGATGTGGGGCGTGATGCGGTCGATGCGACGCGATCAGTCGGTCACGCACGCCAAGGTGGCGCGCGGGACGGGCCGGCGGATCCTCCGGTTCGCCGCGCCGTACAAGCGCATCTTGGGGTTCTTCCTCGTCTTGGTTGTGATCGACGCCGTGATCGGAGCCGCGAACCCGCTGATCTTCCGCGAGATCATCAACCAGGGCATCATCCGTCACCAGACCGGGTTGATCGTCACGCTGGCGTTGATCGTCGCGGGCCTCGCCGTCGCGGACGCGTTCTTGTCGCTCGGTCAGCGCTTCGTCTCGGCTCGGATCGGTGAGGGCCTCATCTTCGACATGCGGACCAAGGTCTTCGCGCACGTCCAGAAGATGCCGCTGGCGTTCTTCACCCGGACCCAGACCGGGGCGCTGGTGACGCGGCTGAACAACGACGTGCTCGGTGCGCAAGAGGCGTTCACGGACATCCTCGGGACCGTCGTCAGCAACCTCATCAGCGTGGCGCTGGTGCTCGTGGCCATGTTCTTCCTCTCCTGGCAGCTCACCCTGGTCTCGCTGATCCTGCTCCCCGCGTTCGTGCTCCCCGCCCGCTGGCTGGGCCGACGCTTGCAGGGCATCACCCGCGAGGCGTACGCGCTCAACGCGCAGATGAACACCACGATGACCGAGCGGTTCAACGTCTCGGGCGCACTGCTCGTGAAGCTGTTCGGACGGCCCGGTGAAGAGGCCCGATCGTTCGACGACAAGGCGGGACGGGTCCGCGACATCGGCGTGACCCAGGCGATGTACGCCCGGTTCTTCTTCGTCGCCTTGATGCTGACCGCGGCGTTGGCCACCGCCTTGGTCTACGGATGGGGTGGCATCCTCGCCGTCCACGGCGCCCTCGACGTCGGGACCGTCGTCGCCCTCACCGCGTACCTCAGTCGCCTCTACGGGCCGCTCACGTCACTGTCCAACATCAACGTCGACATCATGACGGCGCTGGTCTCCTTCGAGCGGGTGTTCGAGGTGCTCGACCTCCCGCCGATGATCGCCGAGAAGCCCGATGCGGTCGTGATCCCGCGGGGACCGGCCCGGGTCCAGTTCGACCACGTCGGCTTCTCCTACCCCACCGCGGAGGAAGTCTCGTTGGCGTCACTCGAGTCGGTGGCGACCCTCGACCGCACCCAGACCGACCCCGTCCTGTTCGACGTCAGCTTCGAGATCAATCCCGGAGAGCTCGTGGCGCTGGTCGGCCCATCCGGTGCCGGCAAGACGACGCTCTCCCACCTGGTGCCGCGCCTGTACGACGTGCGCAGTGGAGCGGTCCGCGTCCATGGGATCGACGTCCGGGACGCGACCCTCGATTCGCTGCGCGAGTCGATCGGCATGGTCACCCAGGATGCCCACATGTTCCACGAGTCGATCCGCTCGAACCTGCTGTACGCCCGACCCGACGCCAGCGACGACGAGGTCACCGAGGCGTTGCGGGGAGCGCAGATCCTCCCGCTCGTCGAGAGCCTGCCCGACGGCCTCGACACCCTCGTCGGCGACCGCGGGTACCGACTGTCCGGCGGTGAGAAGCAGCGGCTCGCCATCGCCCGGCTGCTCTTGAAGGCTCCCGACATCGTCGTGCTCGACGAGGCCACCGCGCACCTGGACTCGGAATCGGAGCTGGCGGTGCAGGACGCGTTGCGGACCGCGCTCACCGGCCGGACCTCGCTCGTCATCGCGCACCGGCTGTCCACGGTTCGGGACGCCGATCAGATCCTCGTGGTCGACGGCGGCCGGATCGTCGAACGGGGTGGTCACGACGAGCTGCTCGCCGCGGGCGGTCTCTACTCCGAGCTGTACAAGACCCAGTTCGAGCGTCAGGCGCACCCGCACGCCGCGTTGGCGGCCCCGACGGCCTCCGCCTGACGCCTCCGGGCTTGGGCTCAGTGGCTGCTGTTGGCGTACTCGATGAAGTCGTACGGGTAGCCGCGTGGGAAGGCGCTGGCCCACGTCAGGGCCACCCGCTGGTCCTTGTCCAGGGTCCAGCCGACGGCGCCCAGGTTGTCGTCGAGCTGGGTCACGTTGCGGGCCCCGACGATCGGGGCCGTGACACCGCGCTGCGTCACGACCCAGTTGAGCGCGACCTGGGCCTCGGTCTTGCCGGTGGCTTCCGCGACCTTTCGGACCGCGTCGACCACCCTCCAGGCGCGGTCGTCGAGCCGGTAGGTGAACGTGATGGGCTCCTCGGTCTCACCGCCCCGAGTCCCGGCGGGCAGGTCCTCTCCCGGCCGGTACTTGCCGGTCAGGATGCCACCGCCCAAGGGGCTCCACGGGAGCACCGCGAGCTGCTCGGTTCGGCACAACGGCAGAAGCTCGCGTTCGATGTCGCGGGTGATGAGCGAGTACTCGGGTTGGAGTGACGCGAACGCCTCCCATCCGTGCAACGCGGAGATGCCGATCGACTTCGCCAGCTGCCACGCCGCGAAGTTGCTCGCGCCGACATAGCGGACCTTGCCTTCGTGCACGAGGTCGTTGAGCGTCGAGATCGACTCCTCGAGCGAGGTGCGCTCGTCCCAGCAGTGCACCTGATAGAGATCGATCCAGTCGGTACCCAGGCGCCGCAGCGAGGCCTCCACTCCGAGGCGAATGTGGCGACGGGAGAGGCCGACGTCGTTCGGCCCGGGTCCGGTCGGGAACCGGACCTTCGTCGCCAGCACCACATCGGCCCGCTTGGCCCCGAGCGCGCGACCGGTGATCTCCTCCGACACGCCGTCGGAGTAGACATCGGCGGTGTCGACGAAGTTGCCGCCCGCGTCCAGGAACCGGTCGAGCATCGCCCCGCTCGTGGTCTCGTCGGCCTCGCGCCCAAAGGTCATCGCACCCAGGCACAGCTCGGACACCTGGATCCCGGTCCGGCCCAACGGTC
>DAIMHT010000147.1:3543-4693 GCA_036723155.1 Actinomycetota bacterium | reverse complement strand
ACCGGCTCCGCGATCCCGGCTCGGCGCTCGTCGACCCGGAGCCGCCCGGTCGCCACCTGTCGCGGCGGGCGTTCGTCGGCGCGGGCGCGGCTGCGGCCGCCGCCGCGGCGATCGCCGCGATCTGGCGGCCGTGGGACTCGTCCAGCAGTCCGACCGCGCGCCACACCATCTCGTCGCGGGGCGGGGACGGGTCGTCGGGGGTGAGCTCGTCACCGAACGGGCCGGTCGCGCAGTGGGTCAAGGACGAGAACGCCAAGCCGGGCACGACGGCGTGGAACGTCATCAATGGGGGCAAGCCCGGGGATCTCGAGGGGTACGCGAGCGTGGTCAGCGCCCAGCGCGGCGAGACGGTGACGTTGTACGTGTCGACCATCGCGCCGACGTTTCACGTCGAGGCGTACCGGATGGGTTGGTACAAGGGGACCGGAGGCCGGTTCATCTGGCGCTCCGCGGAGATGCCGGGCAAGAAGCAGGCGGCACCGACGTTGACACCCGGGACCAACATGACCGAGGCGAAATGGGACCCGTCGCTGAAGGTCACGATCGACAACCAGTACCCGCCCGGCGTGTACCTGTTCCGGCTCGTCGGCTCGAACGGGGTCCAGCAGCTGGTGCCGCTGACGGTCCGGGACGACGCGAGCACCGCGACGTACGTGGTCCAGAACTCGGTGACGAGCTGGCAGGCGTACAACGACTGGGCCGGCTACAACCTCTACAACGGCGCCAACGGCGCGTTCGCCACCCGGGCCCGGGTCGTATCGTTCGACCGGCCGTACGCCCGCGGGGACGGTCAGGCCGACTTCCTCGGGCTCGAGTTCCCGCTCATCCAGATGATGGAGCAGCTCGGTCTCGACGTGACCTACATCACCGACGTCGACACCCACGCCCGGCCCCAGCTGCTGGCGAACCACAAGATGTGGTTCTCGCTCGGTCATGACGAGTACTGGTCGAAGGAGATGCGCGACGGCGTGGAAGGGGCGCGCGACAAGGGCGTCAACCTGGCGTTCCTCGGCGCGAACGCGGCGTTCCGTCAGATCCGCTTCGAGCCGTCGGCCATCGGACCGAACCGCCATGAGGTCTGCTACAAGTCGGCCAGTGAGGATCCGATCCACGCCACGAACCCGGTGCTGACCACCGTGAACTGGCGGGA
>DAIMHT010000147.1:0-3443 GCA_036723155.1 Actinomycetota bacterium | reverse complement strand
CGGTCGCGATCCAGGTCACGAAGAACGTGATCGCCGCGTTCGGGACCGGTCCCGCGGCGCACCAGCATCCCGTCGCCCCGAACTACGACGCGGTGGTGCGCCAGTACGGGTCCCCGTCGGGTCACCCCCAAGGCACCGACTGACCGACGCCCCCGGGTCGACCCCGGCGGGCAGTTCCGCGGGTGCGCTCAGTCGGGCATCCAGGAGCCGTGGAAGCCGAACGGCACCCGTTGCGGCAACGGGACCGTCGCGACCGGCGGTGCGGTGAAGTCGTCGGCGGCGAGGATCACGAAGTCGCTGCTGTCATGGGCGGCGTCGTACACGTACGTCATGAGGTAGCCGTGGTCCTCACCGCCGCCGTCGCCGGCCGCGAACACCGCTTCGCCGGGTTCCCGGCCCGGCCCGAAGTCGTGAACCTCGGACCGGTCCGCCTCGACGTCGTACTTCACCAGCGCCGTGTGCGATTCGCCGATGCCGTCGACGGTCTCGACCGCGTAGCCGTACCGGTACGGGCGCCCGACGACGTCGGGCGCGACGCGGGGGAACTCGGTGGCGCGATCGTCGAGCTGCTCCTCTTTGACGGTCGTGGCACCGGCACCGATGGTCCAGCGGGTGAGTCGGGCGGGGTCGAACTCGTCACCGGAGCGGTCCCACAGGCGCGGGTAGCGGACCACGTCGAGGACGACGGTGTCGTCGTCCTCGTAGGCGTTCATGGGATGGAAGACGTAACAGGGCTCGATATCGACCCAGCGCACGTCGGCGTCGGTGCCGCCGCGGGGCATGACGCCGAGCCGGGCGCCGTAGCTGTCGTCCCAGCGGTACGGCATGGTGCCCTGGATCGCCAGCTCCAGATCGAACACCACCGGCAGGTCCATGAACACGACGTGATGCTCGGTGAGGTTGAAGTCGTGGATCATCGTCGGGCCGGCCACGCTGATCGCCTCGCTGCGGATCAGGGTGCCGTCCCGGTCGGCGACGTGGTAGGTGAGATAGGGCGGGGTGAACGCATAGCCGAAGAAGTGGAGCTCGCCCGTCGACGGGTCGAGCTTGGGGTGCGCGGTCATCGGTGTCGTCAGGCGGCCACCGAAGTCGTAGCAGCCCACGGTGTCGAGCTGGGGGGTGACCTCCCAAGGGAGGCTGCTCTCGACGAGCGCGAGGATCCGGCCGGCGTGCTCGACCACGTGGGTGTTCGCCACGCCGACGGTGAGGTCGACGTGACCCTGGTCGTCGACGAAGAGGCCCTCGCCGGCGAGGCTCTTCGTGCGCACGTACCGGTTCCGGTACCAGTGGACGTCACCGTCTCCGAGCTCGACCCCGTGGAGCATCCCGTCCCCGAGGAACCAGTGGGGAGACGCTCCGGTCGCCGGGTTGGGTCCGTTGCGGACGAATCGGCCCCGCAGCTCGGAGGGGATGGCGCCGGTCACCGGGAGGGCGTCGGCGGTGACCTCGTTCGTGACCGGGGCGTAGTTCCCGCGGAGGAAGAAGGGGCGAGTGTCGGCCGTGGTGCTCATGCCGGTCACGGTACGACGGCGAGGACGGGTTGGCAACGGTCACGCGCGTTCCGCGGCGCGGGTTCAGGTGACGGGCGTCACGGCGCGGTTTGCACCACGAGCATCGCGATGTCGTCGTGGGGTTCGCCGCGGGCGTGACGGATCGAGGCGTCGAGGATCCGGTCGGCGATGGCGTCCGGCGGCAGCCCCGCGCAGGAGCGCAGCACGTCGATGAGGCCGTCGTCGCCGAGCATGCGCCGCTGGCGGTCCCGGACCTCGGTGACACCGTCGGTGTAGAAGAGGACCGTGTCGCCCGGGCCGAGGGTCACGGTCTCGTCGACCAGGTGCACGGAATCGGCCATGCCGAGGAGCGTGCCCCGGCAGTCGGTGATGTCGACGGTGCCGTCCTCGTGCAGCACGAGCGGCACCGGGTGTCCGCCGCAGGAGACCACCATCTCGGCCCGCCGGGTGCCGCGGCGCCGGAGCCGGGGTCGGGACGGTTTCGTCTCGAGCAGCGCCATGCAGACGGTGCAGAACCGCTCCCCCGCGCTCTCGTTGCGGCGAAGGGCCTGATCCAAGACGCGGAGGAGGCTGCTCGGGGTCCGCTCGCGCAGCGCCGCGGCCCGCAAGGTGTGGCGGGCCAGGCCGGCGACCGCGGCGGCTTCGGGGCCCTTGCCGCTGACGTCACCGATGGTGAGCGCCCATCTCGCGGGTGAGATCTCGAAGATGTCGTAGAAGTCGCCGCCGACCTCGTTGCCGCTGCCGACCGGCCGGTAGCGGGCCGCCATCCGGATCCCGGGGATCTCGGGCAGCGACGGTGGGAGCAGGCTGGCCTGCAGCGCTTGCGCGACGTGGGTCCGCTCGGAGAACAGCCGGGCGTTGTCGAGCGCCAACGCGGCCCGGGAGGCGAGGTCCTCGACGAGCACGAGATCGCTCGCCTCGAAGCGTCGGCCGGACCCGGACGAGACGAGGGTCAACGACCCCAGGATGTGCCCCCGGGCGGTGAGGGGGACACACATGTACGAGGTGAACTCGAGGGTCTTCACGATCCGGAAGTGCTCGTCGTCGCGGGTGGTGGACCGCAGAAACGAGTCGGGCATCTCGCTGCGAACCTCGGGGGCCCCACCCCGGATGACCCGCACCGCGGGATGGGTCCCGAACGGGTCCGGTGGATACTTGGCTTCGAGCGCGTGGACGAGCGCCTGCTTGGCCGGATCGGCGTGGACCGCGGCCATGCGCCGGATGACCAGGCCGTCGGCGACGTCGACCAGGCACAAGTCCCCGAGCACCGGGACGAGCAGCTCGGCCAGGCGCTGGAACGACTCGCTGTAGTCGAGCGACGAGGTGAGGAGGGTTCCGACGTCGGCGAGGAACTGGGCGAAGCCGACCTGTCGGGTGAGGAACTCCTCCCGGTCGCGTTGCTCGGTCACGTCGAACGCGAGGCTCACCACCCCGGCCAGCATCCCGTCGGGGCCGAGCAGGGGCGAGTTGACGGCGTGCACCGCGACGATCGAGCCGTCGGGACGCTTGACCCGGAAGTCGCCTTCCCAGCTGCGACCCTCCGCGATGGCCTGGCCGATCTCTCGGGTCAGCTCGACCGGGACGGGGTCGGCGGCGTAGTCGCCGGACTGGCGCCCGACGAGGTTCGTCGCTGACCGCCCGTACAGGACGTCGCAGTACCGGTTGGCGTAGAGGATGACCCCGTCGAGGGTCGTGGCGATGACCGCGGCGTCGACGCGGTCCAACAGGCCGCTCTCGTCGAGGCGGACCAGCCATCCGGTCCCAGGGTCGGCAGCCATGACGTCTCGAACTGTAGGCGTCGACCCTGGCGGGACCTCCGGAGACGAGATGATCCGCAATCAACCCCGACGGGCGCGCTTAGACCGCCTGCAGCTCGAACCAGACCCGTTTACCTTGTCCAGGGATCACCTCGTAGCCCCACTGGTCGGCGAG
>DAIMHT010000146.1:3581-4698 GCA_036723155.1 Actinomycetota bacterium | reverse complement strand
CGACCACCACCGCGATGACAGCCAGGCTGAGATAGCTGGCGGTCGAGATCTCGACCCGCATCGGCAGCATCGAGTGCAAGCCGACGGCCATCACGGTCGCGACGACCGCGGCGGCGAGGGCGATGACCACGGCTTCGATGGCCAGGCTCAGGAACAGCGCCCGGCTGGCGATCCCCGTCGCCTTCAACACCGCGAAGTCACGAGTCCGCTCGATCACGGTCAAGTAGACGATCGAGCCGATGATCCCGGCCGCGATGATCCACAAGAGGACATTCAAGAATCCGATCGTGCCGGTCGCGCTCTTGAGCGGGCGGCGGAGGTCGGCGGCGGCCTGGCTCGAGCTCAGCACCTTGTACCCGGGCGGCGCGCTGGTCGGGACGCCGCGCGTCACGATCGACGTCGCGAGCTGCTGCCCGGCGAAGGAGAGCGCGCGGGCGTCCTGGATCGGTATAACGGCCGTGGGCTCGCCCGCGAACACGGTGACGCCGTCGGTGGTCCCGACGATCTTGAACGGCCGTCCGCCGATGGTCACGGTCTGGCCGATGTCCTTGCCGAGCTTGGTGTCGGCCACCATCTCTCCGGACCGGCGGGCGTCGCGCCCCGCGGTGGCGTGGGGGCCGATTCCGTGAATGGCGGTGCCGAACACGATCAGATCCGTTGGTGTGGCCCCAGGGATCGTGACGCGGGTCAACACCATCGGGTCGGCCTCGCGGACACCGGACGTCTGTGCCACGTCCTTGGCGACCGAAGTTGGGAACGCCGCCGACGTGGTGAACGGACCCCCGGACGCCTTCGGGACGATCCACGCGTCGGCGTGGAACGCGCTCACCGTTCGGTCGACCTC
This sequence comes from Actinomycetota bacterium, assembly GCA_036723155.1. Lineage (GTDB taxonomy): Bacteria > Actinomycetota > Acidimicrobiia > IMCC26256 > PALSA-555 > PALSA-555. The sequence goes on along the minus strand of DAIMHT010000146.1, from coordinate 3,854 downwards.
GTTGCTGAAGCCCGAGTTCATCCCGGCCAAGAGGAGCGTGATCCCGAAGACGAGCCCGGTCGCCACAACCGCGATGGCGAAACGCCGCCGACGCCATTGGAGGTCACGGAGACTGATCAGCCACATCCGCCCCGCCCCCCGGCGCTCGGTCCTCAATGTTGCGATCGGCACGGCGCCGTCACCCCGGGAGTATCGCGCTCCGGACACGCGCGCTGCCGACGCGACCGCTCGTCGAGCGCCGAACCGGACACTTCGACCAGACGCCGATCACTC
>DAIMHT010000146.1:0-3481 GCA_036723155.1 Actinomycetota bacterium | reverse complement strand
CCACCGGCCACCGAATCGATGGGTGCGGTGCAGCTGAAGGGTCTCGAGGAGCCGGTCCCGCTGGTCAAGGTCGTGGTCGGGAAGGCCGCGGTCCTGTCCGGCGCCGCGAAGTCGTAGCTGGCGCCGGGCGCGTCTCGGTCAGAGACGGGCGAGGTCGTCCTTCTCGAGGACTCCGTCCTTGACGATCGCCAGCAGCCGGTCGCGGTCCTGCAGTACCGCGATGTCCTCCAGCGGGTCGCCGTCCACGACCAGCACGTCGGCGAGCTTGCCGTCCGCGATGGTGCCCAGCTCGTCCTCTCGACCCATGAGCTCGGCCCCGTGCTTCGTCGCCCACCGCAGGACCTCGAGCGCCGGCACGCCGGCGTCTCGGACATAGACCTCGAGCTCCTCGGCGTACCGGCCGTGCGCGAAGCCGACCGCGCCGTAGTCGTCGCCGACGACCAGCTTGACGCCCGCGGCGTTGGCCTGCGGGAGGACCTCGAGGGTGTGATCGAGGTCGGCTCGCATCTGGTCCGTGAATCCCAGCCCTGAGCCCAGGTGCTCGAGGAACGTCTTCGGGAACAGCACGCTCGGGGCCACGAAGGTCCCGGTCTCGACCAGGGCCGCGATGCACTCGTCGTCCATGTCGTCGCCGTGGTCGATCACGTCGATCCCGGCCTCGACAGCCATGAGGATCGCCGGCTTGTTGACGATGTGGCCCCGGATCCGAGCCCCCCGACCATGGGCGCTGTCGACCGCGGCGTGCAGCTCGTCACGGGTCATCTCGAGACGATCCTTCGGGGTGAGGACCCCGTGGCCGCCGGTCACGAACAGCTTGATCATCTCCGCCCCCCGCTTCACCTCATCCCGGACGGCGACACGGAACGCCTCGGCGCCGTCGCACACCCGGGCCGCGCCCCAGGCGGCCATCTCCCAGTACCACGGATTGGTGTCGTTGCCGTGGCCGGTCGTGGACAGCTCGCGGCTCCCGGGGACGAAGCGAGGCCCGCGGATCAGGCCGTCGTTGATGGCCCGCTGCATCGACGCGTCGATGTCGCTGGGCGCGCCGGCACTGACCGCGGAGGTGAACCCGCAGTGCAGCGCGGTCTCCAGGTTCTTCGCGGCGCGCAGCGCCTGGTACGCCGGCGGTGCCTCGAGCCCGTACGGGGCCGGCTGCGCCCCGAGCTCGTGATACGTGGAATGGAAGTGGCACGTCACCATGCCTGGCATCACGGTGCGGCCTCCGAGGTCGACGACCCGATCCTCGGGTCGGGCCTCGAACGGGCCGGTGCCCACGGCGGTGATCCGTCGCCCGTCGATGACCACGTGAGCACCGGGCTTCGCCGGGTGCTCACCGTCAACCAGGTTGGCGTCGGTCAGGACCAGCCGTGGTGCGCTCATCGTCGGGTCGCTTTCGTCCGTGTCGTCACCACCTGATCTTCGCACCTGACGAGGGTGCCGTCGCCTTCTCGGCGCCTCCGATGGGGTTGGGTTACGTTCCGGGGCTCCATGGATCTTCGTTGGGACGGCCGCGTCGCCGTCATCACGGGGGCGGGCCGGAATCTCGGTCGGACCTACGCGCGCCTGCTCGCGGGCCGGGGCGCGGCGGTCGTCGTCAACGATCTCGGCGTCTCGATCAGCGACACCGACGGCGCGGGGACGGTCCCGGCGACGAACCCCGGGGTGGCGGTCGTGGCCGAGATCGAGGCCGCCGGCGGCCGGGCGGTGCTGAGCACCGACAGCGTCGCCACGCCGGCCGGCGGGGCTGCGATCGTCCAGACGGCGCTCGATTCGTTCGGGCGGGTCGACGTGGTGATCAACAACGCCGGCGTCGTCCGTCAGGCTCCGTTCGCCGAGTACAACCCGGGGTTGCTGGACGACGAGCTGTCGTCCCAGATCGGTGGCCACTTCAATGTCACGCGAGCGGCGTGGCCGGTGATGACCGCGGCTCGATACGGGCGGGTCGTGAACCTCTCGTCCGGCGCCGGGCTGTGGGGGGTCCCCGGGATGACCGGCTACGCGGCGGCCAAGCTGGGCATCGTCGGGTTCACGCGGGCGCTGGCCCTGGAGGGCGCCGAGCACGGGATCCGCGTCAACGTGGTGGCTCCCTGCGCGAAGACGCGCCCGGGCGGCTTCGGGCCGATCCCGGAGTCACCGGCCCTGCACGCGTGGCTCTCGATGGACGAGGTCGCGCCCCTCGTGGCGTGGCTCGCCCACGAGGACTGCTCGGCCAACGGCGAGTGCTTCAGTGTGGGTGGCGGGTACATCGGGCGCGTGACCGTCGCCGTGAACGACGGCTGGTGGGACCGTCCGCTCACCATCGAATCGGTCCGCGACCACTGGTCGACGGTGATGGCGGATGGTCCCTGGACACCGTTGCCGGCCGGGCGCGGTGACCTCGACCGCATGCTCGACGGCTTCCGTCCGTGACAACGGTCGCGGTCACACCGAATCACTCGTTCGGGGTCATGCGGAACCGCGACTACGCGGTGTTCTGGGTCGCGGCGCTCGTCTCCAACTCGGGGACGTGGATGCAGACCATCGCGGTGCCGTTCGTCCTCTTCGAGCTCACCCATTCCACGACCTGGCTCGGTATCGGTGCCTTCATGGCGTTCTTCCCGGCCTTGTTGATCGGGCCGCTCGCCGGGTCGCTCGCCGACCGGGTCTCTCGCAAGGCCATCCTGCTCGCCACCCAGACCGCGCTGATGGTGTTGGCCTTCGGCCTCTGGGGGGTGTGGATCGCCGGTCTGGCGACGCCGGGCGTGATCATCATCGTCCTGTTCTTCTCGGGGCTGGCGTCGGGCGTGAACATCGCGGCGTGGCAATCCTTCGTGCCGCAGCTGGTCCCGACCAACCAGCTCCTCGACGCGGTGCGGCTCAACTCGATGCAGTTCGTCGCGGCACGCGCCTTCGGTCCCGCGATGGCCGGCCTGGTGCTCCAAGCGTGGGGTGCCGACGCGTGCTTCTTGCTCAACGCCGTCACCTACGTCCTGGTCCTCCTCGCCCTCCTGGCGATCCATCCGCGAGCGGTCGCTCGGGACGAGACGGCAGGTCGGGTCCGGGACCATTTCCGCGAGGCGCTGCGGTACGTCCGCGCCCGGCGGGCCTTGCTGTTCCCGGTCGTGACCATCACCGCCGTCTCCTTCTTCGCCAGCTCGGTGGTGCAGCTCGCGCCCGCGTTCGCGAAGGAGTTCTCGGTCGGCCGCGGCGCGTACGGCCTGCTGGTCGCGATGTTCGGTGGCGGCGCGATCCTCGGTTCGCTCGTCGTCGGCGGCTGGGGCAACCGGACCCGACGCTCGGTCGTCGCCCTGATCGGCATCGTGCTCCTCGTCGCCGGGCAGATCCTCCTGGCCGTTGCTCCGACGTACGCGCTGGGCCTCACCGGCATGTTCACGATGGGCGCGGCGTACCTGCTGATCGCGACCGCGCTCAACACCTCCATCCAGGGTCGGGTCGACGAGACGCACCGGGGGCGGGCCATGTCGATCTACCTCATGGGGCT
>DAIMHT010000145.1:0-4739 GCA_036723155.1 Actinomycetota bacterium | reverse complement strand
CGTGCCGAGCCCGCAGCTCCATGAGCAACGTCCCCGCCGCGGCCGCGTACCGGGCCGCGTCGTCGTCGTCGCTCATGTCGGCATTCTGGCCGCCCCCGCCCCTGGTCGCGACCTATCCCGCCCTTCACAGGACGCTCACGTCGAGCCCGTTACCTACAGGGACACCCCCGAATACGAGGAGAAACCGAAGATGAAACGCTTCATCGTGACGGCCGTCGCCGTCGGGCTCTTGACCGTCGGCACCGCCGGCGTCGCCGCGGCCCAGACCACCGGCAGCGGCTCCAGCAGCCCGACGAGCCAGCCCGCAGGAGGCCAGGGCAAGGCCAAGGGCGCCCAGCGCGGGCTCAGTGTCCTGGCCATCGCGGCCAAGACGCTCGGCGTCAAACCGCGCGAGCTGGTGACCGGGCTCTGTGGTGGCCAGACCATCGACCAGATCGCCTCCCAGCACGGCAAGTCCACCCACGACGTCATCGCCGCGCTCGTGAAGGCCGCCGACGACCGCATCGACCAGGCGGTCAAAGCCGGACGGCTCGACGCCGCGCAAGCCGCGCGACGCAAGGGCCCCGTCGAAGCCCGGGTCACGGCCCGCGTCAGCAGCTTCAAGCCGAGCGCGGCCCGCTGCCAGAAGCTCCAAGGGTCCGCCAACGCGGGGACACCGTCGAGCACCTGACCGCCCGCGTTCGTTTCCCGCTCGGTGCCCGCCGGTGAACCGGCGGGCACCGTCGCGTCCGAGACGATCCACTACCGTCCGCCGTGGCCGCGGCAACGATGTGGGAGCGACGCATGACGATCCCCTCCGGGGGCGACGACCGCACCATCCGGTCCCCCGCGTCAGGCGGCCCCAACGACCCGACGGTCCCCTCCGGGGCCCCGCGCGGTGCTGGCGCAGGCGACCGGACGATCCCCGCCGACCGCGGCGGCACCGGTGGCGTCCCCCCGACGGGCGGCCGGGGCGGCACCGGTGACGAGCCCCCCGACCGCCGCCTCGGTCTGCTCCTCGGCGGGATCGCGCTCGCCGGCGTCCTCCTCGGCGCCCTGATCGCCCTCCTCGTCGGAAGCGGAGGTGGCTCCCCGCAGGCAGCCACCACCACCACCAGCAGCTCCACCACCACCAGCAGCTCGACGACCACCAGCAGCACCACGAGCACCACCGCACCCGTCGGCCCCCCGCAAGTCCTCCAGTTCAGCGCCAATCAGACCAATCCCCCGTGCACGCCCAGCACCAACATCCAGGTCACGTGGGCGACCCAGAACGCCCAGAACGTCACCCTCGCCGTCGACGGCGGCACCGTCGGGACGTTCGGGCCCACCGGGTCGCATCTGGTGCCGTTCAGCTGCCCGCCCGCCAGCCACACCTACCGGGTCACGGCCAACGGCGCCAACGGCCAGTCGTCGAGCCGGACGATCCTCGTGACGACCGTCCTCCCGCCCCCCACCACGGCGAGCACCACCACCACGACGTAGCGGTTGTGCGGACCCGGCCCCGGGGGATCCCTCTGCTACCGTGTTACCAGTCAGTAACTTGTGGGGTCGGGGGGACCCGACCGACCAAGGAGGCAGCCGTGGCGGACTTCTCCCTCGAGCTCAACGAGGACCAGCTCCAGATCCAGAAATGGGTCCACGACTTCGCGGAGGACGTCATCCGGCCCGCGGCCCACGAGTGGGACGAGCGCGAAGAGACCCCCTGGCCGATCATCCAGGAGGCCGCCAACATCGGCCTGTACTCCTGGGAGTTCATCGCCAACGCCTTCGGTGACCCGACCGGCATCACCTTCCCGATGGTCAGCGAGGAGATGTGCTGGGGCGACGCCGGCATCACCCTGTCGATCTTCGGGTCCACCCTCGCGGTGTCGGGGATCGTCGGGAACGGCACCCCCGAGCAGATCGCCGAATGGGTCCCCGAGTGCTTCGGGACCCCCGAGAAGCTCCAGATGGGCGCGTTCGCGGTGAGCGAAGCCGACGCCGGCAGCGACGTCGCCAACCTGCGCACCCGCGCCGTGTACGACGACGCCACCGACGAATGGGTGCTCAACGGGACGAAGACCTGGATCACCAACGGCGGCATCGCCGACGTCCACGTCGTCGTCGCCGCCGTCGACCCCGAGCTCAAGGCCCGCGGTCACGCCAGCTTCGTCGTCCCGCCCGGCACCAAGGGCCTCAGCCAGGGACAGAAGTTCAAGAAGCACGGGATCCGCGCCAGCCACACCGCCGAAGTCATCCTCGACAACGTCCGCGTCCCCGGCCGCTGCCTGCTCGGCGGGAAGGACAAGCTCGACGAACGCCTCGCGCGAGCCCGCGAGGGTCAGCGCAACAAGACCCAGGCGGCCATGAGCACCTTCGAGGCGAGCCGGCCCCTCGTCGGAGCCCAAGCCCTCGGCATCGCCCGCGCCGCCTACGAGTACTCCCTCGAGTACGCGAAGGAACGCCACGCGTTCGGGCGGGCCATCATCGAGAACCAGGGGATCGCGTTCAAGCTCGCCGACATGAAGATGGAGATCGACGCGGCCCGTCTGCTCGTCTGGCGGGCCTGCTGGATGGCCGCGACCAAGAAGCGCTTCGAGAACGGCGAAGGCTCCATGAGCAAGCTCAAGGCGGGCGAGGTCGCGGTGCGCGCGACCGAGGAGGCAATCCAGATCCTCGGTGGCTACGGCTACGTCCGGGAGTACCCGGTCGAGCGGTGGCACCGCGACGCCAAGATCTACACCATCTTCGAGGGAACCTCCGAGATCCAACGCCTCGTGATCGCCCGCGCCATCTCCGGCGTCCATATTCCGTAACTCTGTGTCATTCCGTAACTCCGTGCCGCGGCGCGCCTGGAGGCTCCAACACGCCACGAGGGCCGATGTTCCGATCCGCGTTGACCGGACCCGGGGGTTGCTGAGAGCGATGCCGAAGTCGTAAGAGCGGATGTCTGAGGAGTCGTGGTCGGACCGGGATCGCGTCGTTTGCCCGAAGGGCCAAGCGGAACAGGCGCGGGTTGCGGACCAACGCCACCTTCCAACGCAGCGCAGCATGGTCGCGGTGCAGTCGTGCGAAGTACTCCAGGTCGTCAAATCGTCGCTGGGCGGTGTCCCAGTCCTCGTCAGAGACGGCGCGGACGTAGTCATCGAGCGACTCGTGGAAGAACCGGGGGGCGATCACGTCACGGAAGTAGTACCGGTTGAGTCGACGGTCGTCGGTCACCGTCTGCCGGAGCTTTTTGGTGAAGTACAGGCGGCTCTCGGCAAAGCGCCCGTTCGCCGAGGAGCTCGCCGGGTGCACCCGGAAGCGGGTCAACGCCCGGGGCTCGAACACCATTGGCGTGCCGCCTCGGAACGCCCGCACGTAGAGATCGTCGTCCTCGTAGCCCTGGAGCCGCTCGTCGAACCCACCGAGCGCCTCGAACGCGGCGCGGCGGACGACGCTCGCTGACGGTATGACCATGAGGTTCTCGCCGAGGCACGCCTCGAGGGACCGGCGGGGGTGGCTGATCGCGCGTTCAGCCAGGAACGACAAGGTCACGGTCCGGCCGGCGGCGTCGATCTCGTCGAAATCGCTGTAGACCCACCCGATCGTCGCGTGCTCGACGAAGGGCTGACAGAGAACCTGAAGGTGCTCGGGATGCCACGTGTCGTCCTGGTCCAGAAACGCGAGCAGCTCACCGACGCCAGCCGCGACACCGCGGTTGCGAGCTGAGGACTGGCCGGCGCGCTGCTGGCGCACCAGCCGGATCGGGAACGGCGCCGACAGGGTCTGGAGCCGGGCGACGCCATCGTCGGTGGATCCATCGTCCACCACCACGAGCTCGTCGGGCCGCCGGGTCTGCGCCACGACGCTCGCCACTGCCTCGGCGATATGACACCCGCCGTTGTACAGGGGGATGATCACGCTGACCCGGAGCGGACCCTGGCTCCGGGGAGCGGCGCGCACGGCGGGCGCGACCCGAGCCCCGGAGGAGACGTCCGTCTCTGGGAGGGAGACGAGCGACCGGGCCGCATCCGCGGCGTCGTAGTGGCCTCGCGCGACGAGCTCGTTGAACACCTGGCCGCACAGCGTGTCGACCTCGGCGACGTCGACTCCGACGAGGTCATTCGTCGCGTTCCGGAGGCGGCGGAGCGTGCTGGGGGCGCGGCTCGGGTCAGAACGGGCATGGGCTAAGGCCTCGTGCCCGATGGCGCGGAGTTGGAGCCAGAGGGGGGCAGGGCTCGGGTTATCCAGGGCCGAGTTGGCCGCTGCTGCCGCCGCCGCGAACTGCATCGCCGCGCGTGCCGGGCGGTCGCGCGCCTCGAGTTCGAGGAACCCGACGCTGAAGTGGGCCGCGGCCGCGACGAGGGGCACGCCAGATTGCAGGGCGCGCTCCGAGGTTCCTTCCGGATCGTCGACATCGATGCCGTACCGTTCGAGCAGCGCTTCGCGAAGGCGGCCGCATCCCGATTCGGCGGCCGCGAGGTCGCCCGCGTGGAGTGCGTACTGCACGTAGCGGGCGGCCATCCCGAGCCGCAGGGCTGAGCCTTCGGGAGCCGAATCGGCGCGCGCGTCGCAGTAGCTCGCGAGGAGTGTGAAGTCGGGTCCCGTGGGAGCTGGTGCGCACTGGGTGAGGCCCGCAGCAGTCGGGGACGCCACGGCTCGAAGCGTCAGCGGCTCCTCGTCGACCTCGACGGCGTCGAAACCGGCATCGCGCAGGAGACGCTCGAGGCCCTCGCGGTCCACGAGGCACACGTGGCTCCCCAAGCCCAGAGCAGCCACCACGTCCTTCGCGG
>DAIMHT010000144.1:2875-4753 GCA_036723155.1 Actinomycetota bacterium | reverse complement strand
CGTCCCGGTGGAGATGAGGTCCCCGGGCAGCAAGGTCAGGATCGTGCTCACGTACTGCACGATCGCCACCGGATCGAACACCAGGTCCGAGGTGCGGGCGTCCTGGCGCACCTCGCCGTCGACCTCGCAGCGCACCCCGAGGTCACGGGCGTCGTCGACCTCGTCCGGGGTGACCAGCACCGGCCCGACCGGCGTCGACGACTCGAACGTCTTGCCCTGCAGCCACTGCGGGGTACGACGCTGCCAGTCGCGCATCGAGATGTCGTTGCAGATCGTGTAGCCCGCGATCGCGGCCCGTGCGGTGCGCTCGTCGGCGTGGCGCACCGGGGTGCCGATCACGAAGGCCAGCTCGGCTTCCCAATCCACGCTGGTGGACGCGCGCGGGAGGACGATCGGATCGTGCGGGCCGATGAGCGCCGCGGTGTACTTGGCGAACAGGGTCGGGACGTCAGGGGGGTCGTGGCCCATCTCGCGGATATGGGTCTCGTAGTTCAGTCCGAGGCAGATGATCTTCGACGGGGCCGGTACGACCGGCGCGTAGTCCGCCGTCGCCGCGTCCCGCTCGGGACCGCGAGCCGCGGCGGCGTCTCGGAGACCGACCGGACCCTGGGCCAGGACCGCGCCGACGTCGGGGGCGTCGAGCTCGACCAGCCGGTCGCCGTCGACGCGAGCGGCGCGGGTGCCGTCGCCGGTCCGGATGGTGGTCAAGCGCACGTCGGATCGTCTCCTTGGGCGGTGCGGGGACGGCCCGCCCGGCGGCCGGCCCCGGGGTCCGGGCTCACCCCGGCGGGTGCGGGCCGCCGAGGGCGGCCCGTTTCTGCTCGTACTCGGCGTCGGTGAGCAACCCGGCGCGGTGCAGGTCCGTGAGCTTGGCGATCAGATCGGTGGACCGGTCGGCCGCGGTCGGGGTGGCGAAGTGGTGCGCCGAGTGGACGCCGGTGTGGTGTCCGCTCGTCGACGTGTAGAAGAGGCCGGTCCCGGGCACGCCGACGGTCCGCCGAACGCCACGGGACCCCACCGTGACGTGGGCTCCCCGCACGCCGAAGGACAGGCTGGGGCCGGAGCGGCTCAGGTTCATCCGGACTCCCGGTGCCAGCGTCATCCTCCGAAAGAAGCGCAGTCCCACGGGCCCAGTGTCGCCGGAACACCGCCGGCGGCGAAAGTGGGCACGGGCCCGTGGCGTGCGTCGACGGCGAGGCCGGGTGGGCGGTGGCGGCCGACCAACTGGTTCACTGGAGCATGCTCGCCACGATCTATGGGGTCTGCGCCGTCACGTTCATGATGACGATGTATGCGCTGGAGCGCCGCGGACGCCCGTTCGTCCTCGCGTTCGCAATCGGCTGTGTCCTCTCCAGCGTCTACGGCTTCTGGTCGGGGGTGTGGCCGTTCGGGGTCCTCGAGCTGGTGTGGTCCGGGATCGCGCTTCGCCGCTACCTGACGGGACACGCCGAGCCGGCCTGATCGCGTGACGGCTGGTGCGTGGCGGGCGGCGCGAGCCGAGCGCTGACGCCCCGACGCTGCGCGACGCGGGGTGCGGTTACGCGTCGCGTCGGGCGACGACGTACAGCGCCAGGGCGAGCGCCGCGGCGGCGTAGGCGACGAGGACCGCGAACCCGGCCCCGGGGGAGAGCAGGTCGGAGTGCTGGTGGATCCCGAGCATCGCCTGCCCGGCCTCGCTGGGGAGATACTTCGGGACGTCGGTACCCCACGGGGACGGGAGGGCGCTGGCGAGGGCGGGCAGGACGAGCACGAGCCCGAACAAGGCCGCGATGGCGCCCGCGGTGCGGCGCAGCAACGTCCCGAACGACAGGCCCAAGAGACCGATCAGGGCCAGGTAGACCCCGCCGCCGACGACGGCGCGAAGGACACCCGGATCGC
>DAIMHT010000144.1:0-2775 GCA_036723155.1 Actinomycetota bacterium | reverse complement strand
GAGGTGCTTCGACGCCAGGATCGCCTGACCGGCGAAGAACGCGCCGAAGCACGCCACGGTGCCGACCACGAACGCGACCACGAGGAACACGACGCTCTTGGCCGCGACGACGGTGCGGCGCTGCGGGACCGCGGCGAAGCTGGTTCGGATCATCCCGGTCGTGTACTCCGAGCTGATGACGAGGACGCCGAGGACGCCGATGGCCAGCTGCGCGAGGAACAGTCCTCGGAGGTTGAAGCTCGTCGGGTCGAAGCGGGCCCGTTCGCCGAGGCTCAGGCTGTCGTAGCGGCTCACGTACGCGGCGCACAGCAGCGCGCCGAGGCCGATCGTCGCGACCGCGGCCGCGAGCAGCGTCCAGATGGTCGAGCGGACGGACCGGAACTTCGTCCATTCCGATCGCAGCGTCGCGCCGAAGACGCTCGACAGCGCGGGGGCGGGCCGCGGGTCGAGGGTGGGGGTGGTCGTCGTCATGATGAGGCTCCAGTCGCGCCCGATGCCGCGGGTGCAGGCACGTCGGCACGGAATTCGACGCTGTCGTTGGTCAGCTCGAAGAAGGTCTCCTCGAGGGAGGCCAGCTCCGGGGTCAGCTCGTGGAGCGGCACCCGGTGCTCGGCGGCGAGGTCGCCGATGATCGCCGCGGTGGCGCCGCGCACGACCAGGCCGTCGGTGTCGGTCCGCTCGATGGTGGCGCCGTGCCGCTCGAGCAGCTCGACGAGCTGGTCGCGTTTCGGCGACCGGACCCGGACTTGCCCGGTGGCGCGACCCGTCAGCTCGCTGATCGGGGCGTCGGCGATGAGCCGGCCCCGGCCGATCACGATGAGCCGGTCCGCCGTGAGCGACATCTCGCTCATGAGGTGACTCGAGATGAAGATGGTGCGGCCTTCGCTGGCCAGTGACTTGAGGAGGGTCCGGATCCAGAGGATGCCCTCGGGATCGAGGCCGTTCACCGGTTCATCGAAGATCAGGATCCCGGGGTCACCGAGGAGCGCGGCCGCGATCCCGAGGCGTTGACCCATGCCGAGCGAGAACGTCCCCGCTCGCTTCCGGGCAACCTCGCTGAGCCCGACCGCGTCGAGGACCTCGCCCACGCGACGGCGGGGGATGCGATTGCTGGCCGCGAGGCACAGCAGGTGGTCGTAGGCCCGGCGGCTGGGATGGAGGGCGTGGGCGTCGAGCAGCGCCCCGACCTCGTGGAGCGGGAAGCGATGGTCGGTGTAGGAACGCCCGTTGACGTGCACGGTGCCGGCGTTCGGTCGGTCGAGCCCCAGGATCAGCCGCATCGTCGTCGTCTTGCCGGCACCGTTGGGGCCGAGGAATCCCGTGACGTGGCCGGGTCGCACGTCGAAGCTCAGGTCGTCGACGGCGACGGTGGTGCCGTACCGCTTGGTGAGGCCACGTGCCTCGATCATCAGCGGATCCTCTCGTTCGCTGCCCTCGGACCCTACGGGCCCGCGAAGCCGCGATGGCGACGGCCGCCGGGGCCCGCCGAGCGAGGCGAGCGCCGGCCGAGCCGCTACCGGGCGGGGGTCTCGCCTTCCGGGTCCCAGAACGGCGGGTGAGGTGGGAGGAGCTCGAGAGCGGCGCGCAGCGTGTCAAGGTCTCGACGGTCGAGACCGACCAAATCCTCGGGCGGCGTCGAGAGCCGCTCGATGAGCAGCGCCTTGATCTTCACACCCTCGGGCGTGAGCACCACCGATTTCACGCGGCGGTCCCGGGGATGAGGGCGACGCTCGACCAGGCCGCGCTCCTCGAGCCGGTCGACGAGCCAGGTGACGTTCGACGCGTCGCAGACGAGCAGGACCGCGAGGTCGCCCATCGAGCGGCCTTCCTCGCCGTCGAGCTCGAAGAGCGTCTTGATGTGCCCGGGGGTGAGGCCGAGCTCCTGGGCCGCGTGCGCATGCGATTCCCGGTGCGCGAAGAAATAGCCGACCAGCTGTTGCCAGACGTCTCGAGCGACCTCGGCCTTGGTGACGTTCGTCACGTCTATGACCTTACGCCTTCCTGGAGTTACCCCGAGTGTTGAAGCACCGATAATCTCGGGGTACTGCAATATTTGACTTCCTTCAAGGATAACGCGAGGATGACCCCCATGCACGAACCCGACGCCCCCGCCGCCATCCGCGCCGTCGATCTCGTCAAGTCGTTCGGCGCCGTCCGGGCCCTCGAGGGGATCTCCTTCGAGGTGCCGACCGGAACCGTGCTCGGCCTCCTCGGCCCCAACGGTGCCGGGAAGACCACCGCGGTCCGCATCCTCACGACGCTGTTGACGCCGGACCAGGGCCGGGCCGAGGTCCTCGGCCGCGACGTCACCGAGGACCCGATGCGCACCCGGGCGTCGATCGGGCTCGCCGGCCAGTACGCCGCCATCGACGAGAACCTGTCCGCCCGCGAGAACCTGTGGCTCGTCGGCCGGCTCACCCATGTCCCCGGAGCCGATATCCGGGCCCGGACCGAGACCCTCCTCGACCGCTTCGATCTCGCCGACGCCGCCGATCGCCTGGCGCGAACCTTCTCGGGTGGGATGCGCCGACGGCTCGACCTCGCGGCCGCGCTCGTCCATCAGCCCCCGGTGCTGTTCCTCGACGAGCCCACCACCGGCCTCGACCCCCAGGGTCGCACCGAGCTGTGGGCCTTCATCGAGGAGCTCGTCGAGGGTGGCACCACGCTCCTCCTCACGACCCAGTACCTCGAGGAAGCGGACCGGCTCGCGGAGCGGATCGTCGTGATCGACCACGGCGCGGTGATCGCCGAGGGCACACCGAACGACCTCAAAGG
>DAIMHT010000143.1:2108-4773 GCA_036723155.1 Actinomycetota bacterium | reverse complement strand
TCGATCTCGATGACCTTCCCGGTCACGAAGCTGGACGCGTCGGAGGCGAGGTAGAGGACACCGATGGCGATGTCCTCGACCTCACCGAGGCGTCGCATCGGTGTGTGCTCGACCATCTCGCCGCGGAGTGGATCGTTGGTGAGGACGATCTCGAGTGCGGACGTGGCGACCGACCCGACCGCGATGGCGTTCACCCGCACTCGGGGCGCGCAGTCGGCGGCCATGAGTCTCGTCATGTGCGCGAGGGCGGCCTTGGCGGTGCCGTACGCGACGAAGCCCCGGTCGCGCAGGCGACCCATCGCCGAGCTGATGTTGACGACGGCGCCCCCGTCGCTGGCAAGGAGATGAGGGAGGGCCGCCTTCGTCAACGCGAACGCCGTGGTCACGTTGAAATGGAAGGCCTGCTCGAACGACCGGACGGACGTGTCGAGCAGCGGGGCCGGCATGCTGCCACCGGCGTTGTTCACGACGATGTCGAGGTGTCCGAACTCGGCCAGCGCCGCTTCGACGAACTGGTCGACGTGGTCGAGGTCGTTGACGTCACCGGGGACGACGAGGGCCCGTCGGCCGAGCGCCCGGATGTCCGCGGCGACGGCTTCGAGCTGTTCGGGGGTCCGGGCGGTCAAGGCGACGTCGGCGCCGGCTTCAGCCAGGGCCCGGGCGGCGCCAGCGCCGATCCCGCGCCCGGCTCCGGTCACGACCGCGGCACGTCCATCGAGTCGGAACCGGTCGAGGAGCACGGGGCGGGACGCTAGCCCCGTCGGAGGAACGACCGCCTCGAGGCTGACGGTAGGGTCGGCACCGTGAGCGACGAACCCGCGACGGTGCTCGACGCGGTGCGGTTGTTGGAAGCCGAGGGGTTCGGCACGTCCTTCTCCCTGACCGCGGACGGGCTGAAATGCGGTGGGTGCAAACAGGTTGAGGCCGTCGAGCGGGCCGAAGTCCTACGGGTCTACCGCTTCGAGGGGCCAAGCGACCCCGATGAAGAGGCAGTGGTCTACGGGCTGCGGTGCCCGGCCTGTGACGTGCTCGGGACGCTCGTCTCGGGGTTCGGTCCGGGCGCCGACCCGGAGCTGGCTGACCGGCTCGTGATGCTCGACGCCCGGTTCGACGGCGACTGAGGAGGTCACGGTGGCGGACACATGTGTTCATCTGGGCGACCTGGCGGTCAACGCGGACCCGACCGGAACCGGCTGCTACGAGTGCACGCTCATGGGCGCGACCTGGGTGCATCTGCGGCGATGCATCGAGTGCGGACACATCGGGTGCTGCGACAGCTCCCCCAACCGTCACGCCACCAAGCACTTCCACGACACCGGCCACCCGCTGGTCCAGTCCTACGAACCGGGGGAGGACTGGTTGTATTGCTACGCCGATGAGCTGATGTTCGAGGTCCCGGGCCTCTCGCCCAGCCCATCGCACCCTTGAGCAGCTCCGGCCCCGCAGCCGACTCGGGGCTGCGCATGGGGACCGTGGCGGGGCGGTGGGTGATCGGAGCCGCCGTGCTCGGCTCCGGGGTCGCGTTCCTCGACAGCACCGTGGTCAACGCGGCGTTGCCCGCGATCGCCAAGGACTTCCACGTCGGCCTCGCTGACCTGCAATGGGTCGTCACCGCGTACCTGCTCACGCTCGGATCGCTGCTCGTGATCGGCGGGTCACTGGGCGACCTGTTCGGCCGGCGTCGCGTCTTCGTGATCGGGCTGGTCGGGTTCGCGTTCACGTCCTTGTTCAGCGGTGTCGCGCCGTCGATCGGGACCCTCATCGCCGCCCGGGCGTTGCAGGGCCTCACCGCGGCGTTGCTCATCCCCGGCAGTCTCGCCATCATCTCCGCCTCGTTCCGGCCCGCTGACCGGGGCGCGGCGATCGGCGCCTGGTCGGGGCTCGCCGGGGTCGCGACCGCGCTGGGTCCGTTCCTCGGCGGGTTTCTGATCGATTCGGTGTCGTGGCGACTGGTGTTCCTCATCAACCTGCCGATCGTTGCGATCACGGTCGTCCTCGCGACCCGGCACGTACCCGAGACCCGCGACGAGACCGCCGACCGCCGAGTGGACGTGCTGGGCGGCGCGGTGCTCGCGCTGGGGCTGGCCGGGGTCGTCTACGCCCTGATCGACGGCCCCGCGCACGGCTGGACCGGTGTCCCGCTCGCCCTCGGCGTGGTGGGGATAGCGTCGCTCATCGCGTTTCTGGTCGTCGAGCTCCGAACGTCGCACCCGATGATTCCGCTCGGCATCTTCCGTTCCCGGCAGTTCTCGGGCGCCAACGCGGTCACGTTCGTCGTCTACGGGGCCCTCGGTGCGGTCACCTTCTTGCTAGTGGTGCACCTGCAGACCGATCTGGGCTACTCGGCGCTCGGAGCCGGGGCCGCGCTCATCCCGATCACCGTGCTCATGCTCGCGTTCTCCGCCCGGATGGGTGCCCTCGCGCAGCGCATCGGGCCCCGAGTGCCGATGACCGTCGGGCCGCTCATCGTGGGGGCCGGCACGGTCCTGTTCGCCCGGGTCGACGTCGGCTCCTCGTACTGGACGACCGTGCTCCCGGGGGCGCTGGTGCTCGGCCTGGGGCTCGTCGTCACCGTCGCGCCGCTGACCGCGGCGGTGCTCGGCGCAGTCGACGACCACCACGCGGGTGTCGGGTCCGCGATCAACAACGCGGTCTCACGAATCGC
>DAIMHT010000143.1:0-2008 GCA_036723155.1 Actinomycetota bacterium | reverse complement strand
CCGGCGCCTCCCGGGTTAGCAGTGGCCCCAGGGTGCGATCCCGGAGCTGTTCCAGAGCTCTCGGGCCGCGCGGGCATTCCAAACCGGGTTGGGCCAGTTCCCGGGATCGACCCCCAGTGCGTAGAAGAGATCGTTGTGCAGGGGGAGCATGAGCTGGAACAGACCGCTCGCCCCACTCGAGCTGCGGGCCCCGGGGTCGAACCCGGATTCCCGTCCCGCGATGTTCGTCATGCAAGCCACGACGCTGGGTCCGGCGTCCCCGAAGGCGCCGTTGATGGCGTTCTGGACGTCGGGGGATGGCCCCGACGACGCCGGTGCGTAGCAACCGGCCGCGCCGAGGACCAGGACGGCGCCCACGGCGATGGCCGCGACGCCTCCCAGGCCTCGCCGCCACCGTGGCGGGCGGCTCCGGTCGGCGCTCTCAGGGGCGGCGTCCGGCCGCTCCACATGTGGCGGGTGGCCGGACGGGGGCGTCGACAGGGACTCCTGGTGACGGAAGACGGTTCGCACAGACAGCTCCGTTAGCTCGAGGACCTCGCCGCGCGCGCGACGAGAGACCATTTGGATGGGGGGGGTTGAAGTCGCCACGGGTCAAATGACATCCGTGCAACTTCGAGAGCGAGGCTACCGGGCCTCCCCCGCGATCCGCGCAATTCAACGGCCCGAAATGTCCGTATTTCCGGGCGGTGTGATGGATGTCACGCCCCACGATCCCGGGCCTGCGGTCACGGTCGCCGTGGGGCTTTAGTTGACAGCGGGGCTCGACGCCTCCAGGTCGTGGGCCCAGGGCCCCGGGACCAACGCCAGGCGGGGGAGGCGAGGACTGGCGTCGGGGGAGGCCGGTGGGAAGGACGGGTCCAAGCCGACGATGGCGCCGAGGGTCTGGCCCCGGTCGTGGGCGTCGAAGAGCGCCTTGATCCCGGCGAGGGAGAACCCGCGGGCCTGCAGCCGCTGGACCGCTCGGACCCGGTCGAGATGGCTGGGGTCGTAGCGGCCCACCCGGCCGACGAGGCGCGGCGCGGCGAGGAGCCCCTGGGACTGGTAGGCCCGAAGGTTCCGTGCGGTCACGCCCGCCACGCGAGCCAGCTCGTCGATGGACCAACCCCCATCGGTAGACATAGAGTGATGTTACATAGATTGATGGCACGGTCGAGGACCGCACGGGCGGAAGGGGGAGGTGTGGGGAAACCGGATGACGACATCGCCGAGCACGCCCGGGCGTGCCAGGGGTTCAGCACCGTTGTGCGGCAGGTCCCCGAGGACGGCTGGACGACACCGACGCCGTGCTCGGAGTGGGATGCCCGGGCCCTCGTCGAGCACGTCATCGGCTTCCACGAGTTCTTGCTCCTTCGCCCGGTCGGTGTGCGGGCCGAGCGGCCCCGAGAGGGAACGGCGGCGCGCTGGCTCGCCACCGCGGTCGCGATCGACGCCGCCCTCCGTCACCCCCGGTTGCGTGAGGAGGCCGCGTACTTCGACGGGGACACTCGTCGACCGCTCGACGTCCTGGGCGCGATCACCGCTGACGTCGCGATCCACACCTGGGATCTGGCTCGCTCGGTCGGGGCTCCCGACCGCATCGACCGCGACCTGTGCTCCGCCGCACTCGACGCGGCCCGCGCGACGACCGCGGCTGCTGATCGCTCCGACCTGTTCGCACCGCCGGTGCCGATCCGATCCGATGCCAGCCCCCAGGATCGCCTCCTCGCCTTGCGGGGCCGCGACCCTGCCTGGCGCCCCCCGAACCCGCCCTGACCACCACGAGGAGATCCGTGCTCGGACACCTTGGCGTCAACGTCCCGGACCTCGCGGCCGCTCGCGCGTACTACGACCAGTTCGTGCCGCTCCTCGGCTTCGAACCGTGGCTGGCCGAGGACGACCAGCTCGCGTCCCGCCCCGCCGCCGGCAAGCCCGGGACCTTCCTCTTCTTCTACCCGGCCCCGGCGCGGGTCGGCTACGACCGGGACCGGCCCGGCTTGCAGCACCTGGCGTTCATGGTCCCGACCCGATC